>CAMWTL010000093.1 GCA_947177145.1 uncultured Porphyromonadaceae bacterium | reverse complement strand
ATATCACGATGTCGGGCTTGTTAGTTAGCCTCCACCGCAAAGTTAGCCAACAAAACAGAGATAATCATCCTTTTGCATAAAATAGTAAACAATAAAAATGCTCCTACGCGCAAATCATATTGATAATTAGTCAGTTATCACTTGACTTCACACAATTTAAAAGTAAACGGATATTAAGTCACATATGAGCCTTCAATCCCATCTTTAATATTAACATATGTTAAAACATTCTAATAAGCGTATTACTGTCAATCGGAAAGATTAAATTTGCATCATACTATTTCTAACTTCTCCATGAAAACTCAAACATACCTTATGCACTATGTCTATACCACTCCACTCGGAAACTTTTGCCAACACAGGCGGCTCACATATGCTGCCAAAGGAATACCTATGTACCGTATACAGACACAAAATGGCATACAAACATACAAAGATGAATTTTCTACGAGAGGTTAGCTTTACTTAATTCATCAACTTAATCACTTAATAACCATACGTTTAACCATTCCATAATCTTACCATTGTATGATATAGGACATAAAATGCGAAGATTATGGTTAATTTTGCAAAAGTTAATCTTAAAATCCTCTTGTAAGCTCAGGCTTACCAATCCGGGTACAATAGGATTATTAAACATTACGTTTCAACCGTGAGAATTAAATTTAACAATATGAGAAAATCAACATTCATATCTCTTTTCATTTCACTTGTGGGAATCTTCCCCCTGATGGCTGCCTGTGGCGGCAGCAAGGATGAGCCTGTCTCCACTAACCATTCGGTCAGCCTTTCCACGTCGCCCGAATCTCTCTCCGCCGGTCCGGAAGCAACCACTCTCGACCTTACCGTACAAGCAGATGCTGATTGGGCTATCAGAACCGAAGCCGACTGGATTACGTTGAGTCCGTCAGGCGGTCTGAAGAATGTAGCTACCACCATCAAGGTGAGCGTAACAGCCAACAAGGAATTCGACACCCGCAGCGCAGTGCTCAACTTGGTGTCCGGCGGACAGACAATAAAAGTGGTAGCCGTAACTCAGGGTTATGTCACCAAAGCTACCCCCTCCACTACTTCCGTAATAATGGGCGCACAGGAATCTTCCTCAACCTTCAACATCTCAGCCAATGCCGCATGGGAACTTACCCCAACCGTCGACTGGATTTCAGCCACTCCGGCAAAGGGTGAGAAAGGCGACACCGAAGTTACGGTATCGGTAAAGGAAAATACCACCGATACCACCCGCGAAGGGAGCTTGAGCCTTATGTGTGGCGATGAGATCACCGAAATAAAGGTTTCTCAGTTGAGCGATGCCATCAACACTCCGGAGGGCTATACCCTCGTATGGAGCGACGAGTTTAACGAAGGCACCGAACCAAGCTCTGATTGGGTGCTCGAAAACTGGGAAGCGGGCCACGTAAACAATGAACTTCAAACCTATACCTCCCGACAGGTAGACGGCAAACGCACTACCGAGATAAAAGATGGCTTCCTCCACATCAACTGCTTCAAAGGAAGCGACGGCAAGGTATATTCCGGCAGAATGAATGCCAAGCCCAACACCGGCTGGCTCTACGGCTATGTGGAGGCGCGTATTTCCCTCCCCTCAGGCAAAGGCACTTGGCCCGCTTTCTGGATGATGCCCTCCAATGTTAATTGGAATGAGAATCCCTGGCCTAAATGTGGCGAGATTGACATTATGGAAGAGGTGGGCGCAAATCCAAACTATGTATCCTCTTCTCTCCATACCCAAAACTATAACCACACAAAGGGAACGCAGAAGACCCACGAGATGAAGTGTGACGGAGCTGAGGGTAATTTCCACACCTATGCTCTCGAATGGACCGAAGACGCCATCACCACTTACGTTGACGGCAAAGTACAACTTCAGGTCACTAAGGCTCAGATGGGATCCGACCACGACAGCTGGCCCTTCCATTATGCATTCTATCCTATCCTCAACCTTGCTTGGGGCGGCGACTGGGGCGGCTACAAAGGCATCGACGAAAACGCCCTTCCTGTAACTATGAAGGTAGACTACGTGAGGATTTTCCAAAAGAAATAACCTATCCTCCTACACTGCAAGGAAATGCCCCCGAAAGCTCTGCAAAAGCATCTTTCAGGAGCAACCCTAAAATCCCTCTGCTCATAACCCTTCCACTGAAAAACTCTTTCCACTGAAAAACTATATAACCAATTATAACTAACTTAACCCAAAATTCAGATGAAAAAATTAATCCTTTTTCTCATCGCGATCATGACGTGTCTGGGAGTACGTGCCCAGGATGTCAACGTCTCCGGACAGGTGATCTCATCCCTGGATGGAGAGCCGCTGATCGGAGTGACAGTACTGGTGAAAAACTCATCAACGGGCACATCTACCGACGTGGATGGCAGATTCCGTATCAAAGCACCGGTAGGCTCAACACTCCTCTTCAACTATGTTGGCTACACCCCTCAGGAAATAAAAGTAGCCGGCAATATGAACGACATCACCGTTCAGCTCATTGAGGATTCCCAGATTCTTGATGATGTTGTAGTGGTAGGTTACGGCACACAGAAGAAGAGCGTCGTTACGGCAGCTATCTCCAGTGTGGGTGAGGAAACACTGTCGCAGACAGCCCCCGTGAACGTGCAGAACGCACTTAAAGGTGTAACTTCCGGTGTGACGGCTACCACAGCCAACGGTCAGCCCGGTGCAGCTGCTCAGATCCGCGTGCGCGGTGTGGGCACCATCAACAACTCAAATCCGCTCTACATTGTAGACGGTATGCCTATCGACGGAGGCATCGACTATCTCAACCCTTCCGACATCAAGAGTATCGAGGTGCTTAAGGATGCCGCTTCCGGTGCCGTTTACGGTGCCCGTGCAGCCAACGGCGTAATCCTCGTCACCACCAAGAACGGTGTGCAGGGTCGTGCAAAAATCACCTACGACTTCACTTACGGTTGGCAGTCGAAGCTGAGATCTATCGACATTCTCAATGCTACCCAGTATGCTATTATGAAGAATGAGGGCTACCTCAATATCGGGCAGCCCGCTCCCTACGCTGACCCCTACAGCTACGGCAATGGCTACGACTGGCAAGCAGCCATCTTCAACAACAACGCTCCGATGATGAACCATCAAGTATCAGTGTCAGGTGCAAGCGAGAAGGTAAACTACTTCCTCTCTTTCGGCTACTACAAACAGGAAGGTATCATCGGCGGCAATTATAACCAGTCGAACTACGACCGTCTCACTCTTCGCGCTAACAACATTTACACGCTGTTTGACGAGTCAAAGAAACGCAATTGGCTTAATAAGTTCGTGCTTACCACCAATATTTCTTACGCACGAATCCACTCCAAAGGTTTCGGCGGTGGTGGCGGTTACTACGGCGGTGCAATCACCAACGCTATCGGTATGTCTCCTATACTGACCCCGACCCTTGTTCCCGGCTCTCCTGAATATCAGCATCAGATTGATTACTATGCCGGCAACGATAAATACGTCCCTCGCTACGACAAGGAGGGTAACCTTTACACCGTGCCTGAGGCATTCGGCGGTGGCTACCAAGAGCTTACCAATCCCTTCTATGGATGGTCATTCCCCTCAGGCAAGAACTGGAGCCATAAGATTGTGACCAACTTCATCGGCGAACTCCAGATATGGGACGGCTTATCCTACCGCATCAGCTTCGGCGGCGACCTCGCATTCTGGGGCGACAACAGCCATTCTGAACCCAACTACTACAGCAACCTCAGCAATCAGGATGCAATCCATGCCTCTGCCTCTTCATCTATGAACCGTGGCTGGACCTGGCAGCTCGAAAACCTCCTCCTATACGATAAGAACTTCGGCGAAAACCACATCAACGTTGTGCTCGGCCAGTCGGCAAAAGAGGGTACAGGATGGTGGATCAACGCCTCAGCCAATAAGCTCTACAACTTCAGCAAGCCTTGGGTGACAGTAGCACAAGGTGCTCCCGGTGAGGAAGACGGCGGTAACCGTACAGGTAACGCCGGTCCTAACTCGGCTTGGCCCCGCCTCGCCTCCTTCTTCGGCCGCGTATCTTACGACTTCGGCAGCCGCTATATGATTCAGGCTACCGTGCGTCATGACGGTTCATCTCGCTTCGGCTCCAACAACAAATGGGCTACCTTCCCCTCATTCTCAGCAGGCTGGAATATCACTAACGAACCTTTCCTTGAGACCCGCCCAACTTGGTGGAGCAATACGAAAATTCGTGCATCTTGGGGTAAGAACGGTAACGAGGCCATCGAAGACTTCAGATATACCGTCCTCACCAATGGCAACAACAACTATTACTTCGGTCCTGAAGGTTCAAGCCAGACCTACGGTTCCAAGGCATCAGGTCTTTCTAATCCCGACCTCAAATGGGAGGAATCAACTCAGACCGATATAGGTCTTGACCTCGGCTTCCTTGACAACTCGCTCCAATTCACCGTTGACTGGTATAAGAAGCGCACCACCGGTATGCTTATGACCATGATGATTCCTACTTATGTAGGTGAGACTGCCCCGGTAGGCAATGTGGGCACAATGGACAACACCGGCGTGGAAATGGATCTCCGTTGGGCACATAACTTCGGCGAATTTGAAGTAAACCTTGGCGGCAACCTCTCCTACGTGAAGAACACCCTCGTAAACCTCGGTAATGCCGACGGTTGGAGAACTGAAATATCTAACGGTACTGCAGGCGACATCGCACGCTCAATGAACGGCGAGGTGTTCCCCTTCTTCTTTGGCTACAAGACTGCCGGCATCATCCAGAATCAGGCTCAGGCTGATGACTACAACAACACATACCAGCTCAACCCGGGCCAAACTTCATGGTATGCCAAGCCCGGCGACGTGATCTTCGTAGACACCAACGGCGACGGCACTATCAATGCCGATGACCGCACTAAGATCGGTAAGGGTCTTCCCGATTGGACGTATGGCTTCAACGTAGGTCTTGGCTGGAAAGGTCTGCAACTTACAGCCTACTTCCAGGGCGTTTGGGGCAACAACATCTACGACGCATCTCTGCGTGGCGACACTCCTGCCAAGAATATGCCCTCTTGGATGCTCAACCGCTGGACCGGCGAAGGCACTTCAAACAAGATTCCTATCTACCGCCTTGCCGACACCCGCAACTGGCAAAGCTCCGACCTCTATATCCATGATGGCGCTTATCTCCGTTGCGCAAACCTGACACTCTCCTACACCCTTCCTTTCAACATCGTAAGAAAGATTGGCATTGACAACTTCAGGGTGTTCGTGATGGGTGAAAACCTCTTCACCGCCACAAAATATCATGGCTTTACTCCTGAGGTGGGCGATGGCACAAACATCGGTATCGACTACGGCAACTACCCCGAAGCTCGTACAATCTCTGTAGGTTTCAACATTTCTATCTAACACTTCTTCAAAGCTTATCAAAATGAAACTTCATAAAAATTTATTCCTCTTACCGATTGTTGCCCTCGGTTTAGGTCTATCCTCTTGCAGCACAGACTGGCTCGACATCACCAACAATACGGAGGATACTGTAGAAGACTACTATACTACCGAGGCCAACATCCAGCAGGCTGTCGTAGCCGCCTACGACCCTCTGCACTGGTTTGACTACGCTAACAACTACTGCGGCATCAACATCTATCCTGAAGTGCTTGCCGACCAGTGCTTCCCCGGTGGCGGCGACGTCAACGATATGAATCAGTGGAAGACAGTGTTCAACTTCAACACCACTGCCACTGTCGTGCTCGACACCAACTACTCCAACGCATATTCCGGAGTGAAACGTTGCATCGATGCCCTTTACTATATGGATAACTATTGGAAGCCGGCAACGGAGCAGGAATTGGCTAACCGCGAATATTATCGCTCACAGGTGCTCGCTCTACGTGCCTTCTTCTACAATTACCTCTGGCACTGGTGGGGCAATATCGCCTACTACGACACCGTACTTGGAGGCGATTATCTCGCTACCCAATACACTGCCGACGAGGTATATGAATTTATCATAAAAGACCTCGAGGATGTCATCGCCGCAAACAATCTTCCGGAGAAATGCACCGGCAGCGAACTGGGGCGTGTCACCAAGCACTTCGTATATATGCTTTATACCGAGATGGTGATGTACCAGAACGATACTACCCGTAAGCCCACCGCTCTCAAATATATGGAGGAGATCATCAGCTCCAACAAATATCAGCTTCTCTCCAACTTCGCCGACATCTGGGAAGTGAGCGGAGAATGGAGCTCGGAGTCAGTATGGGAAATCAACTATTCCGACTATCAGGCATCACGCAACTGGAGCTGGGGTGGCACTGCCGGTGGCACCGTAGTCCCCTGTATGATTCTTCCGCGTGGCTATGACAGCCGTGACGGCATCCACGACAACACAGGTTGGGGCTTTGGCACAGTGCGTAAGTCTTGCTATGACTCCTACGACCCCGCTGACACGCGCCGCGACGCTTCTATCTGGCAACCTGAACCCGGCTCATATGTAGTAGGATTCCAGGATACCGGTTACTTCCTCGCTAAATATGCGGGTAAGATTGGCGGCAACTCCGGTCAGCTTGCCGACGCTGTGCTCAACTACAACAATAACCTACGTCTCTATCGCTACTCCGAGACTCTCCTCAACGCTGCGGAGCTTGGTTCACCCAATGCGCAGCAATATCTCGACATGGTGCGTGCAAGAGCCGGACTCGGTTCAGTACCTGCCACTCTCGACAACATCATTCAAGAGCGTGCTTGGGAATTCCTCGGCGAGGGTAAGCGTTATTGGGACCTCATCCGCACAGGTCTCGCAAAAGACCTCCTCATCAAGGGTAACGAAATACCCGACGACCGCACAGGCAACTATACCGACAACAAGAAGTATCTCCCCTTCCCGCAGTCTGAAATTGACAAGTGCCACGGCACACTCAAGCAGAACGACCGGTATTTCCTTGACTGACATTCTCACCACAAACAGTAAGACAAAATGAAGACTACAAATAAAATATTAGGCTTCGCCTCTATGGCGGGAGTGTTGCTCGCCATGGGCGCTTGCTCTACCGAACCTAACTTCGAGCCATCTATGGCAGGTCTGCCGCAGGCTTCCGATTATCAGATCGGAATCTCTGTAGACGATTTGAACAATGTGGAGCTTAACATCCTCGACAAGAACGGTGCCACCGCTAAAGGCGTCTACCCGATCTGGTACGTCAACGAAAGTCAGCGTCCCTCCACATCCCTCACCTACCGCGACCTCATCACCATAGCCGGTGATTATCCCGTCGAGATGAAGGTAGGTAATGGCAATGGTGTTTCCGAAGGTTCTGTCACAGGCACTATCCACATCGACAAGACCATATTCGACTTCACTCCCTATATGAAGGCTCTCACCGACAATGCCACGAAGGAATGGGCTGTCGATGGCACAAAGGAGGGCAACATGGGCTGCGGTCCCGCCTCTAATCCCACGGAATGGTGGAACGGCGGACCCGGAGCTAAGGAGGCAGAAGGTGTATACGCCAACACGCTCATATTCGGCGATACCGGAGCTGAGACCACGGGAACATATGTATATGACCCCGGAACATCAGGTACATTCTATGTCAATAAGGATGTTCACTCTCTTCCCGGCTACGTGGTAAACAATCCCGATGACGGCAACGACTTCAGAGTGGATGCAAAGGTTGTGGAGAGTACTTTTACCCTCTCTCCCGAGGGAGCCAACCTATACCTCGTGCTCCCTGCCAACACACCCTTCCCCTATATCCCCTCTGAGGCTGCTTTCGCAAGTCCGAAATATAGAATCACATCGTTCAGCAAGAGCGAGATCACACTCGTGCAGGATCTCGACGGAATATCCTGGCAGTATATCATCGCGCCCAAGGCTGAGGCTGACGTGACCACCGGCGGCTTCAAATACGACTACGAGCATAACCTCTGGAAAGATGCTGAGGTTACCGTTGCCTCCACTTGGTTTGCAGATGGTGGCTGGGGTGAGCTTCCCAACCAGCCACAGGTAGAACTCACAGCCACCAAGGGCATCAAGTTCCATACTCCCGCAGAGATGGGTAATGACCAATGGCAAGGTCAGGTACACGTCGAGACCAATATCGAGGTACATTCAGGCGTGACCTATGACTTCTCCTGCAACGTCAATGTTCCCAAAGCGGGTGCCGTTACCGTGAAGGTGCAGAAGCTCGGCGATGACAATACCTTCTTCACAGCCGACCGTGTAGATGTGGAACCCAACGGCTCTATCGTATGGTTTGCCGACGTTGAGGGCTTCGACGGCACTCTCAAGATTGCATTCGACTTTGCCGGATTCGGCGACTGCGACATTGAGGTTAGCAATATCGTCTTCAAAGAGCATCAGTATAACGACGGCACTATTATCCCCACTCCGTCAAACGCCCCGGTGATCTCCGATGCCGACAATATCTTTGCAGGCTATGAGGTGGTGAAATACTCCACTTGGTTTGCCGACGGAAGCTGGAATTCCGACGCTGTGCAGCAGCCCGAAATCATCTTCCTCGAAGACGGCTATAGCTTCGTGGCGCCCGCGGGTGTCGGTCCTGACCAATGGCAGGGTCAGGTACACGTCTGGACCAACGTCGAGACCTCAGCCGAAAATAAGTATGACTTCCTGATGACCATCGAATCAGACAAAGACATCGCCAATGTGACCGTGAAGATACAGAAAGGCGACGGACTCGGCGACGACGCTGATACCGACGACAACACATTCATCGTGGTAGACCGCGTAAATGTTGAAGAAGGAGTACCCTACCAATACTACTTCACCGGCAAGCAAGGCGTAGACACCAAGAACCTCCAGGTCTGCATGGACTACGCCGGAGCACCCGAAAAAGCCAACATCACCGTCTCCGGCATCAAGATGCAGGTAGCAAAATAAACCGCCTCCCAAAATAAGCAAGCTTCAAAATATTCACAAGCCTAAAAATAGACTGCCCCGGCTCTCGGATGGGAGTCGGGGCAATCTATTTCCTTAACTCCACCCCAAAAGGTTTGTCTCCGGATGAATCATCCCCTCTAAAATGACCCCAAATGAAATCAACAATCTTATCACTCGCCTCTGCCCTCACCCTCTCCCTCACCGCGTCAAGCTGCGCCGACAAAGCCCAATCCGAAAACGAAGCCCCGAAATTTGTGCAAGTGCAAGGTCCCGACCTCATAAAGCCCGACGGCTCCAAGCTCTTCATCGTAGGTACCAACTTAGGCAACTGGCTAAACCCTGAAGGCTATATGTTCGGCTTCCAGCGTATGAACGCCCCCCGTCAGATCAACGAAGTAATATCCGAACTCGTTGGTCCTGACAAGGCAGCCGAATTCTGGCAGCAGTTCAAAGACAACTACATCACCAAAGCCGACATCGACTATATAGCCTCCACCGGTGCCAACACAATCCGCCTTCCTTTCCATTATAAACTCTTCACCGACGAAGACTATATGGGGCTTACCTCTAATCAGGATGGATTCGCCCGCATTGATAGTGTGGTAAATTGGTGTCGAGCCAACGACCTCTATCTCATCCTTGATATGCACGATGCACCCGGCGGACAGACCGGCGACAATATCGACGATTCCTATGGCTACCCCTGGCTTCTTGAAAGCGAAAAAAGTCAGCAACAATTCTGCTCCATATGGCGCGACATAGCCGACCATTACAAAGACGAACCGGTGATTCTCGGCTACGAACTTATCAACGAACCCATAGCCACCTATTTCGACAATCAGGACGAATTGAACGCAAAGCTCGAACCGCTCCACAAACGCGCTGTGGCAGCCATACGCGAAGTTGACCCCAACCATATCATACTAATCGGTGCCCCTCAATGGAACAGCAATTTCGAACCCTTAAAAGATACCGACTACGATCCACAGCTTATGTTCACCTGCCACCGCTACGGAGGACCCGCCACAGCTGAAGCGATACAATCATACATCGACTTCCGCGATAAGAGTAACCGACCGATGTATATGGGTGAGATTGGACACAACACCGACGAATGGCAAGCCGACTTCGTAAAAGTTATGAAAGAAAACAACATCGGCTACACATTCTGGCCCTATAAAAAACGTGATAATAGCTGTATGATGGGCATAACAATGCCCGAAGAATGGGAAGAAGTCATAAAATTCGCCGAAGGACCCCACCACACCTTCGCAGAGATACGTGAAGCAAAGCCCGACCGAGCCAAAGCCCAAACAGCCCTCGACAAATTCATCGAGCAATGCAAACAGCAAAACTGTGTCCCCCAATCCTCCTACATCACCTCCATCGGCCTCACCGCCCCCACCAAATAATCTCCCCAAATCTCCCGGAGTCGGTCTAAGACCCCTCCGGGATGTTTTATATACTTCTTAAGCCAAGTTTTTAGACTATATTCAGACCGAATCAAATTTAATATAAATAGTTATATATATCATCATTTAACAGCCATTTTTCATCCATTAAATGAACAACACATCAACTTAGAAGAGATTGTTAAAATTTTAAATCCGAAACTTATTGGCAAAAAGCTTTAGCTTTACTATTCAATAAATTATATAAAATCAATGTTTAGAAAATTTTCAAATCTCTTGGTAGGAGATACGTAATTGGTTGAAAATATAT
>CAMWTL010000092.1 GCA_947177145.1 uncultured Porphyromonadaceae bacterium | reverse complement strand
AGGATAAAGATGCAGGTCGGGAAGCCATTGACTTCCGACCTGCAAAACAATTTGTGTTGATAAATCAGAGGTTGGGGTTGATCTTGCTCCAATCAGCGATAGGAGGAAGCACACCCATGGAGATTACCTCGTCGCGGAGTTCGCAGAGGTGCTTGTAGCTCTTTTCGAGGTCAGCCTCCTCAGCGGGAGTGCCGCTGAAGGGTTTAGTCTGAACACCCTCTTTGGTTACGGTGGTCTCCATAGCCATCATAATGTTCTTGAACTTGTCGTTGTCAACATATGTGCCGACGGGCCAACGGAACGGCTTGCCACCCATAGCTGCGGCTATCATCTCGATAGAGAGGTAAGAGGGGCTTTGGAATGATGATCGTCCACGAAGGTCGATGATGTTCTTTCCGCCCTGTATCACCTTCTGCTTGATGGTTTCCCAGTCTTCTGCGGGAAGTTCCTCGGTGCCGATGATTGTATCGAGCGGCTTGCCGTCAACCAAAGTAGTTGATGCGAACACTGCCATCTGCTCACCGTGGCCGCCATATGTACGGCAATTCTCGATCTTTGCGGCGGGAAGTTTGAAATACTTCACGAGCTGGTCTTGGAGACGGGTACTGTCGAGAGCGGCGAGTGTGGCAACCTGTGAGGGCTTCAGACCTGAATAGATAAGGGTGATAAGACCTGTGATGTCGGCAGGGTTGAAGATTACAACCACAAACTTGGCATCGGGGCAGTACTCCTTAATATTCTTACCGAATTCCTCGGCGATAGCTGCGTTGCCTTTGAGAAGGTCTTCACGGGTCATACCTGCCTTACGAGCTGCACCACCTGACGAAACGATATACTTCGCATCAGTGAAAGCCTCTTTGATGTCGGAAGTATAGGTAAGGTTTACACCTTCGAAGGCACACTGATAAAGCTCTTCAGCCACACCTTCAAGTGCGGGGGCAAACGGGTCATAGAGACACACGTTAGGGGTGAGGTGCATCATCAGGGCTGTCTGAGCCATGTTTGAGCCGATCATGCCGGCTGCGCCGACAATCAGCAGTTTGTCATTCGTTAGAAATTCCATGTTATCTATAAATTAGTTAATAGAGTTAAGGGTTAAACAATACAATATCTACTACCCATAAGGGATCAAAATAAGAAATCCATTATGTTGATAACCTGTCAATAACTTTTGTAATTAATTGGTTTATATGAATTTAAATACTATATTTGTAGCGGTAATCGGGCTGGGGAGCTTAATTATCGGAAAGTGTGATTCATCTTTCGGATCTTAGGAGACGCTCTTAAGAACTACTAAGGATCAATCAGCTTTCAATGGTATAACAATCTTGGGAATGGAAGTGCAAGCAAATTAATAAAAAATAAGTTTTGAGGTGCGAATTTTGACCGGATTTTTAGCGAATTTTGAGGTATAAGATTAGCGTGTTTTGAAGTAAAGAGAGGGCGATAAAACAAAAGATATAAATAAGGAGTGTAAGTGTAGGTATAGTATTGTGAAATAATGGGCTAACACACATAAAAAATGAATATCTCTTCCCAAGAGATATTCATTTTTGCAAAGATAACGGTAAAAATTTCATTTTTTGTAATATATGAATCTGATTTAACATATTATAACATTTAATGTAGTTGTGGCATAATGTAAATGTTTAGTAAATCCATTTGAGTCTTATTGTTAAATTTCTTATTATCAATATGTTATAAAGATTGACCCTCTCTTGGGAAGAGATATGCAGTCGTACTTGCTCAACTTTAAACCTATTTCAGCAATGAAAAAAAAGATTCTGACCCTGATATCACTGTTGGTGATGGTGATGTCATTTACATCATGTGAAGCAAAGAAAAAGGTGACAAAAGCTTCGTATCCGGAATATACCTCCCAAGGGAATAACGGCCCACGTCGTGTCGAGAGAGTAAAGGAAGAGAGTGACGAGTGTGAGCTTGCCTCTTTGAATGAATCTTCTAACGAATACCGCTCTTATGGCTCGGCTATTGATGAGGACTATGATTTCGCTCGCCATCAGGCAGTATTGTCAGCTAAGGCTGCACTTGTAGACCGTCTGCAGACATCAGTAATCAATGTGATGAAAAACTATCGTGCCAAAACTCAGGCAAACGGTAAGATTGCCAATGAGGGATTGGTGAAGCAGGATATCGGTTCTATGGCAGAGCGTGTGTTGGAAAACTGTAGAGTAATATGCTCCAATCGTTACCGGATGTCAGACGGCACGTATGAAAGCA
This sequence comes from uncultured Porphyromonadaceae bacterium, assembly GCA_947177145.1. Taxonomy (GTDB): domain Bacteria; phylum Bacteroidota; class Bacteroidia; order Bacteroidales; family Muribaculaceae; genus Lepagella. The sequence continues at coordinate 8,441 of CAMWTL010000092.1, read as the reverse complement.
CCGTATGTATATCAATTCCTGCGACTACGGCAGAGAACGTGGTGGGTGCAGCCGTTTTGAATGATGATGAGCGTCTCGGCGTGGAATTTCATGCGGAACAGTTCAGGGATTCCTACCGCGATGATCTTGAGCGTTTCCGTCAGCAGATGAAGGAAGGTCGATAATATTTGCAGCCATGAAACATAAACTATTTATATTCGCTATGCTGCTGTTAGCTACTGTTAGTGTAGCATCAGCAGCCGACAAGTCGGATAAGATGAAGCCTCGTTGGGTGACGTCTTCACTTCCCACACCTAAGAGTTCCGGTTATATATTCGTTTCAGCTCAAGGTTCGGGCAGTTCTCTTGAGGAGGCACGTCAGAGGGCAATGGTCAATCTCACCTCCAAACTTGAGCATGAACGTGGACTTGTGATAAACAGCCACGTTGAGATTGTGAAGAGGGCAGAGAGAAATTCAGGTGTGATGAAGAACAGTGAGTTCACACTTGAAGCAAGCGAAAGAGGAAAGCAGATAAATCTTACCTGCCGTGTAGTTGACGAGTATTGGGAACGCAGTCATGGGGTGTATATGGTGACTGAGCTGTTCACTGTTAATGATCAGAATCAGCCGGGAAAGGGCAGCAATGCCGATAAGATACGACTTACTACCTCATACGGGGCAGCCCCTGTGTTTTACTCGCTAATTCCGGGTGTAGGACAGTTTGTCAAGGGGAGCAATCTGAAAGGTGGCTTGATGTTAGGTGGTACAGCTGTGGGAGCTGCTGCGATAATTCTCTGTGAGAACCAGCGTGCCACCTATGCCAAGAAGATGAAGGAACATCCTCAGCATTTCGATTTCTACAGAAACAAGAAAGCGAATTGGGAGCTTGGACGCAATATCGCAATAGGCGCGACGGCAGCCGTGTATCTGTATAACCTGATTGATGCCGCTGTTGCACCGGGCAGACGTAGGGTAGAGGTTAGTAAGCGTCGCTACGAGTATTCCCTTGCTCCCGTAGTCTATGAGGACGGCTTCGGCATCGGCTTCGCAATGAATTTCTGATATGAAACAAATATTAACTTAACATACAGTATAACAATGAAAAGATTTACCTATATTCTTACATTCCTTATGCTTGCAGTGATACCCTTCACTGCTTGTACAGAGGATCCTGAAGAATCTACGGGTTCTATTTCCGGTTATGTCACCGGTTCATCCAATGGCTCCGACCCTTTGAGCGGAGTCAGCGTGTCAATACTCTCTACGGGTCAGAGCACTACCACCGGTAGCGACGGAACATTTGTATTCAGGGATATGCAGCCGGGAAGCTATTCTTTGCAATTTAAGAAGAGCGGCTATGACACCACTACCAAGAGCGTGACGGTGGTTGCCGGTATGAACAACCAGTGTGATGTCCAGATGTCGAAAGAGAACCATGAGGCTGACATCGTGATTAATCCCTCTTCGTTGAATTTTGGTACCACCCAGACCGATATGAGCGTGACCATCAAGAACAACGGCAATGCCACTGCTGAATGGTCGCTGAATCTTGGTGACAATAACTGGCTTTCCGCTTCACAGCTTGGCGGCTCGATTCAGGCTAACCGTACACAGAGCATCACATTCACTGTCAACCGCAGCTATCTTTCCGAGCAGAAGACAGTGGTTGTGAACCTCCAGGCATTCGGTAATTCTTTCCCCATCACAATTTCTTGTGCCCCGAAGAATATCACCTCGACAATGACTGTTGAGCCTACAACTCTCAAATTTGCAGCTGATGCGACCCAGCAGACGTTCACTATCCGCAACACAGGCAACGCAGCCCTGACGTGGCAGACGAGCGGCATCTCCTCTCCCGCTGTTACCCTCTCTTCAACTTCCGGTACAGTTGCAGCAGGTGGCAGCTCATCAATCATCGTGACAATTGACCGCTCATTAGTGACGAATGATATGGTGACAACATTTATCATCTCAGACGGCATTGTGGATCAGACAATCACTTTGAACATACTCAGTTCGCCTTCCGGTGATGATCCCGATAATCCGGATAATCCCGATAACCCCGGTGATGATCCCGGTGACGATCCCGGCAAACTTGTAGTAACAAACGGTTTGGCAGCATACTATACTCTGAATGACAGCTACGACGACGTAATGGGTCAATACGATGGTTTTGGCATTAACGATCCCGTATTTGTGAATGGAGTGTCTGGTCAGGCAACGCAGTTCTCCAAAACAAATGACAGTTCAATTTTAGTGCCTTATGGTCTTATATGTAATAAGACATTTTCTATTAGTTTTTGGGTCAAGGATCTCAATGATGGCATAATTTTCACTTCAAAGTGTTCAGATAATCTGAATCGATTTACACTATCAATGTATAATGGTAGATTAAAATGGGTTTGCTATGGTGATAATAATAGGTATGAAAGTCGTTACAAGGATGAGAATCTAAGTTTCATACATGGTAGTATTGGTGGTAATACCTGGCACCATATTGTTATAGTAAGTGAATATACAGATCCAAACTATAATGATAGAACCTGGACCACGGTTCTATACATTGATGGAAAGAAAGCAGGTACTATTACTGAAACGAGAGCTGGATTTGTTGCCGGTGTAGATTACCCAAATTCCTTTGTAATAGGAGGAACTACCAAATTCCAGGATTATACTTTGACTACCTCCAACTTCACTATTGATAACCTCAGAATCTACGACTCCCGTCTGCTTTCTGCTGAAGAAGTCAAGGAAATCTACAATGCAAAACAATAAGTTAATGTAGAAAGTAGAAGCCTATTCACAAAGTAGCTTAAAGCGTAATTCACTAAAACTCTTTAAAGAATTACAGAGAATTAGAGAATTACCTTAAGCATCTGATAAAAGGAATCCATCGGTGGTTTCGGCTTCCGATGGATTTCTCATATTTATCTTTCCTCAAATATTTATCCTTATCTTTCCTCAAAAACTTTGGTTATGAAACGTATAACTGTATTTTTAACAAGTGCTGTCCTCTTAGGGCTGACGGGGGCTATGGCACAGAGTTCGGCAAGGTCTTCCCAAAGCTCCGGTGCTTCGGCTTTCGAGAAGTACAAGGCTGAGAAGAAGGCTGAGTTTGAACGCTATAAGCAGGAGAAAAGAACCGAGTTCGAGCAATATCGCCAACGTCTCAACGAAGAGTATGCCAAGATGATCTCCTCTTCTTGGAACTCCTACAAGGGTACTCCTGCTCCTAAGGAGACACCAAAACCAAAACCTGTGACTCCGGAAAGGGCAAAGGACAATGCTGTTCCGACACCTCGACAAATTCCCGTGAAGGAGATTAAGCCGGCTGAGAAACCTATTCCGGATGTTCCCGTGACGATTCCCAAGGTGAAACCGGGGAGCACCAAGGCTTATCCGATAAATTTCACCTTCTTCAACACGAAATGTGGCATAGAAAATTTTGACACGTCGCTGCTCTCTATCGGAGCCACTGACAACGCTTCTCTTGGTAAGGTTTGGAAACGTCTTACCGCAGATAATCAACTCGATCAGCTCACAGACGACTGCCTACGTCTGCGGGAGGAGTTGAATCTGTGTGACTGGGGCTACTTGCTTCTCGTGGAGAAAGTGGCTGCTACGCTATATCCTAAGTCTCCTGACTATCAGGCTTTTCTCACCACTGCGTTGCTCAACCAGTCGGGCTATGACTGCCGAATAGCCAAAAAAGAGGGACATCTGGCTCTTATGTATCATCCAAGCCATAGGATACACGCTCAGACATATTATATGATTGACGGAAAAAGCTATTATATACACGGTCCTTTGGCTCATTCAAATTCCGATACGCATACCTATGGTGGAGACTTCCGTAAGTCGCCGACACCGATAAGGATGGTGATGGATCGCTATCCGCGCTTTACTGCCGGAAAGGAGAATGGCAGAGTATATAGGTCAGACAAGTGGAAGGCAGCCCCGCCCTTTTCCCTCAAGGTCAATCCTTCCGTAATAGATTTCCTTGCGACCTATCCTCAGGTGGACTGGCATCTCTACGGGCTTGCTCCCGTGAGTGATGAGCTTAACTCAACTCTTTTTCAGGCAATGGCTATACTCACGGAAGGTATGGGTGAAGTGGAGGCTGTAAACCTGCTGCTCAGTTATCATCATTATGGCTATGAGTATATGACCGATGGCGACCAGTTCGGAAGGGAAAAACCATTTTTCTTCGATGAGAACTACTTCTATCCCTACAACGACTGCGAAGACCGTGCGATAATGTTCTCACGTCTCGTACACGACATTCTTGGTTTAGATGTGGTATATTTGGAATATCCGAGGCATCTGGCAGCAGCTGTCCGTTTCTCGCCCGGTGTGGAAGTGAAAGGTGCTACGGTGGATGTGGAGGGTAAGACATATGTGGCTTGTGATCCGACTTGTATAGGTGCATGGGCAGGTTATCTCGACCCTAAATATCTTTCTGTCAAACCGACAGTGCATAAGATAAGGTTATGAGGAGATTAGGAACAGAGAGATTCAGGTCATTGATGGACGGTTTGCCGTTGCCTGTCAAGGCGACGGTAGTGACGCTTATGGCTCTGCTCTTCTCCCATGTGGTGATCTACGATCTGATGTCGGTTTCGTTCTTCTCCCCGATGGAGAAGGCATCAGATTTCCGCTTCAGCGATTTCTACACGATCGTTGCCAATGAGCGGGCTGTGAAGAGTCTGGACACCGATGTGGTATTAGTGGGAGTGGACGGCTGCGACCGTAGAGAAATGGCGAGAGCCATAGATGACATTGACTACTGCGCACCGGCAGCCGTGGGTCTCGACATAGCTTTCACGCCTCCCCCTGACCCTGATGACGACCCGTTAGCAGAGGCTTTATCAAACTGTAATAATCTCGTGATGCCGGTTATGGCAGATGAAGAGGGTAGGATAGCGCATCTATCACATTATGATTCCATTGTAGAGCCTTCTGGAGGATTTGCGGCAGTCAACATACAGGGGACAAAGGGTGCCCTTGCCACCGTCAGGGAGTTTACCAAGGGGTTTGTGGCAGATGACGGAGAGACTGTGCCGGCACTTCCGGTAGCACTTGTCAGTCTGGCAAAGCCGGAGGCTGTCGCTGCGTTGGAGAGACGTAACCATTCGGTGGAGGCGATAAGCTATGTCTCGCGTGAGTTTGAGACTCTTCGTCCCGACGAGATCCTTGATAATGAGGAGGTAATAAGAGGCAAGATAGTACTTGTGGGTAAGCTGCACGACGCGGGCGATCTGCACGTGACCCCGACCGATAACTTCACTCCGGGACTGCGTATCCATGCTTACACGACTGCCACGATTCTGTCAGGCGATTACACACGCCGTCTTACTCCGTATGAGACCTACTTCATAGCAGGTGTGCTGACCATGCTGTTAGTATGGCTCAATATGTGGCTTGAACGGACACCCTTGCGTGCCATATGGGTAAGGCTTGTGCAATTAGCTCTTCTCTACCTGATGATAGTCGGTGGTACAATAGTTTTCATAAGATTCAATGTAGACCTGAATTTCGCTTATCCGATGCTAACAATATCGCTCGGAGTTGCGATGTGCGACATCTATGACGGCATCTTCAAGAATGACGGTCTGATTGACTATGTGGGAAGGTATATTCACAAAAAATATTTAACAAGATATGGACATGAGGAAAATACTGTCACCGCTGCCTATGATGTTGCTGACGATTGTGATGTTGCTCATCACACCTGATGCAAGGGCAGTGTATAAGATATACAGGCTACAGGGAGATGTAACCCTGACACATGAGGGACAGCCCCATAAGGCACAGCGTAGGGAATCGCTCTCGCCGAATGATCTTCTTTTGATTCCTGTTGGGGGTAAGGTAGAGATTCTTGATTCCGACAGCCGAAGAATCTATACCTCGACACGGAGCGGAAAAATAACGGTAAGGTCGCTTATTGACGATGCCAAGAAGGATGCCTCTTCGTTGACACGTAAAACCAATGAAAAGGTGCTTGCAGCGGTTGTGTCAAACGCATCCTCACAGACAGGAGGGTTTCAGTCGAGCGGTCTGTCGATACATGAAACGAATGGTCCATCTTCAGGGATAGTGCTTCCGGCAGGGATGAGTCTGTTGGGTTATCTGATGGCTCTCTCAACGGGAGAAGCGTATGATGATACAAATGACATAGTGTTGATGCGCAGGGATTATTCGGAAAGTGACGACACGTTTAACTTCGCGGTGTTCAATACCCTGACACGTCCGTTATACGTCAATATAATTGACCAGTGTCCGGACGGTGAACCGAGACTGTATTTCGAAGAGAATCCGATTGCCAAACCGCGCTCGGAAACTCTGATTCCGGAATACCGCTATCTGCTTCCGATTGACCAGACAGGTTACATCGTGATAGCCTCCGACAAGAATTTCACCATTGAGGATGTGAAGCGTCTGCTCGACAGCGACTACACCCCCGACGCCGACTTCTTCTTCTCCCTCCTGAGAATCTAACAAGTCCCTAAAGATATAATTTGAACATCTTGTAAACTGATATAATGGTATGAAGAAGATAATCTTGACTGTCATAATTGTGTTCTCTGTCATATGCTAAAGGAATGAAGATTTAATATAACATTTTAATATAATACAGTATGAAACGATTTGTAATTGTTATCATTGCGTTATTAAGCATGATAATTTCCTGCGCAGTTCCGTATACGGTAACTGCCAATGTGCTCAATCTGAGAACTGTACCGTCAACGTCCGCTCCTGTAGGTAAGACTGCCGTAAAGGGAGAAAACATAAATGTTGTGTCAGTAGAGGGTGACTGGGCTACAGTGGAGGTTGCCGGTAAAAGTACAAATGCGATAGATTTTGTCATTAATATTTAAAAATTAGATATATGTGTGATTTTGACGGTATTGTCAATGTAGAGCCGGAGGGCGATATTGACCTCTCAATGAATAATGAGCCTGATACAGACTTTGATTTTGATGAAGATTTAGAAGCGAAAACGAAGTCTTTTAAGACTATAACAATAGTAGTGTTTTCAATACTTGGTTTGCTTGCCATATATGCAGGCTATACTCTGATCACCTCGAATGTTGATTGGGGCTTCAAGATAAATTGGAATTTCTTGGAGTCTCCTTTGGCTGGTCCGTGTATGGTAATCGGCTTTTTCCTACAGTTCACAAAGCCGTTCCGTTTTCACTCCTCAATGAAGGAGATGATTAAAGGGTCTGATGGTAAATGGCGACAGAACTATGACATTATGAGTGTCATGTTTTATTCTTTCCTGATGCCAATCCTATCCCATTTGATTTTGGCACCTCTTATTATAGGAGGTATGATATGGTATGCCGTGGCAGGAGTAATTGCTCTTATTGGTAAATTAGCTCCTTACCTCTTGACATTGCTATTGATCGGGTTTAATGTTTTGGGATTTATCTTTGTTAAAAAACGAGATGAATTACCAAAACGTTACTATATCCTTATAGCTGCAAGTATACTTTGTCTTTCAGTTAATTTAGGCATCGTATATCTTTTCAGTAATGGATTGGCTTTTGAGACAGAGACAGTGGTAAGTAATAAGGTTATTGTAACGGGTAATTCTGTGAATCTGCGTATGGGACCCGGTACAGAATACGGTAAGTTTAGTTTGCAAGCTCAAAAGAACGCCGTCTATGATGTGCTTGGAGAAGAAGGGGATTGGTATAATGTACGTTGTCAAGGAGAGTCGGTTTGGATAAATAAGAAATTCTGTCAGCCAAGGGATGCCAATTTGGTTTCTGAGGAGACAGTTAAGAGATCGTCGCCTGTTGAAACCTCATTTGTAACATCAACTTCTAATAGTGTCGAGGCTGTTGAGGTTGTGGCAGAGAATAAGCAGGAGTTTAAGATTGTCCATCCAATAGAGGGAGCGACAGCTATGAGAGGTAAACTTGATAATAAGTATGAGATAGTTATGCAAGTTACTCGACCTGATGAGAATAATATTGTCACCGGAGAATATTATTATACTAAGTACAATAGCCCTATATCTCTGACAGGCATTATGGCGGCTGACGGAACTTTGAGACTTGAGGAAAGAACAAATGGTAATCTTACAGGAAGGTTTATAGGTAGCTTTATGGCAGATGGATTTTATGGAGTTTGGGAGAGTGCAGACTCTACCCGCACGATGAGTCTCCTGCTCCATTACTTACCCTAACTAAAATAAAATTAATCTAATTGGATATGTATAGGAAGATTATTTCAATGTGTATGGCTCTTGTCTTTCTTGGAGCCTATGCTCAGAATTATTATGAAATCACGGGAGATAATGTGAACGTACGTCGTGCGCCCGTCAATGGTGAAATAGTAGGGCATCTCAATACTAATAACTTGGTAGCTTCAGGAGATCCTGAAAACGGCTGGCTTTATGTAGACCTTCCGGAGTTGGATATAAGAGGCTATGTTTCGGAGAAGTTTATAA
>CAMWTL010000091.1 GCA_947177145.1 uncultured Porphyromonadaceae bacterium | reverse complement strand
CATGTGTTTGAAAGATTAGTGGTCGCGCTATTCCCGATTTCTTCCAGGCTTCATGGCCGCCTTTTGAACGACGATACTCACACCCAAGCTTTTCTAATATTTTTCGGAAATCTTTACACTCGGTTTCAAGTTTGATTATAGCTTCCATGTTGACATGGGATTAAGGAGTAATTATTTAACATAGGAGTTTAGGTCGAAATTATTATATTTCAACATAATGGGGAATTGGAATCGAAAGATATAGAGTCAATTATTTGAGGAGGCGGTTGACTTCGTGGAGGAGTATGTGATGGGCGGGTGCAGCCATATCGCCGTGGTTGTAGCCGTCGAGCTTGTAGATTTTAACGTCGGGATGACCGGCGAGCTGCATCATACGCCACATATAGAGGTTTTCTTCGTAACGTCCGTATAGTTCCTGCTCCGCATCTCCTGTGATTACTATATAAGGTGGGGCATCTTTGCGTACATAGAAGAGCGGAGCGTTACGGTCTACCCATGGGGTAAGTTCTCCGATGCCCTGACTTTTGCGGTCGGAGAAGTGGGTGATTACTTGTCCGCTGTATGGAATCAGTGCGGCGAGTGAGTCGGCATCTATACCGTATTTTTCCAGACGAGTCTTGTCAAGACCTATCATACTGGTGAGGAAGCCTCCGGCAGAGTGTCCGGAAACAAACACCTTTGTAGGGTCGCCACCGTATTTGTCAATGTTATTTATGACCCAAGCCACGGCTTCGGCAGCGTCGTCGATACATTCGGTTACGGTTACGTCAGGTATAAGACGGTAATTTGGCGCCACCACTACATAACCGTGGTCCATAAGTTCGCCTGGGATGAACTTCTCTCCACCTGTAAGTCCTCCACCGTGAAACCATACTATCACCGGAAGGTCTTTGGCATCCTGATGGTGATGGATGTCAAGTTTGAGGCGTTGCTTGGAGAGGGCATCTTCCTTTGCAGTGTAGGGGATGTCGGTCTCTGTGACATAAGGAGAGGCAGCCATCACTGCCAAGATTCCGAATATAATTCCTATCGCCAATGTAAATACACGTCTTTTCATAATATTGCAGATTTAGAATATTTGATTTTCTATTGAGGGGCTATTATTTATGGATATGGAGCTTTATTTATATGGTGCGAATATACATAAATTTAGTGAGATTATCGCATTGGGAGTCGCAATGGAATCGTTAATATTTGTAAAATGTCCGACTATTGTGTTGGGAATAAGGCAATAGTTACATTTGATTTATGTAAGTTATGCCATTAATATACAAGATATGTGGACTGCCGTCACTAAGCGAAGCAGTCCACACATCTTGTATATTTGAAACTATTTTTTGTAACTACTTATTAATCAGATAGGTATTCCCGGCTACTGGTTATTCGGAGAGGTATTCCTGGATGGCTTTGGCGGCTTTGCGGCCGGCTCCCATCGCGAGGATTACGGTGGCTGCACCTGTCACGGCGTCACCTCCGGCGAATACTCCTTTGCGGGTGGTGCGTCCCTCTTCGTCGGCTACGATACAGCCTCGGCGTGTGGTGTCGAGTCCCTTGGTGGTTGACTTGATGAGTGGGTTAGGGCTTGTGCCGAGTGCCATGATCACCACGTCACAGTCAATTGTGAAGTTGCTTCCCTCTTTGACAATGGGTGAGCGGCGACCGCTCTCGTCAGGTTCGCCTAATTCCATCTCGACACATTCAATACCTTTCACCCAACCCTTGTCATCGGAAAGAATCTTGACGGGATTGGTGAGCATCTTAAACTCGATGCCTTCCTCCTTTGCGTGGTGAACCTCCTCCACACGGGCTGGAAGTTCGGCTTCGCTGCGGCGGTAGACGATGACTGATTCGGCACCGAGACGACGGGCAGTGCGTACAGCATCCATAGCCACGTTGCCACCGCCTACCACTACTGCCTTATGACCGGTATAGATAGGCGTGTCATAGTGAGAGTCGTAGGCGTGCATAAGGTTGGCACGTGTCAGGAACTCGTTGGCGGAGAATACGCCGTTGAGGTTTTCTCCCTCTATGCCCATAAAGCGGGGCAGACCTGCACCTGAGCCTACGAACACTGCGTCGAAACCCTCTTTGTCAAGAAGGTCGTCAACGGTCATGGTGCGTCCGATGATAACGTCGGTCTCCACCTTTACTCCTAAGCGTTTCACAGCCTCTACCTCCTTTGCCACGATTCTCTCTTTCGGAAGACGGAATTCCGGGATACCATAGACAAGAACTCCTCCGACAGCGTGAAGAGCCTCGAAGATGGTGACATCATAGCCGGCACGGGCGAGGTCGGAGGCACAAGCGAGACCTGCAGGACCGGAGCCTACAATGGCGACACGTTTGCCGTTGCGTTTGATTTCGGGGCGAGGAAGCTCATCGGCGTGGTCTATTGCCCAGTCGCCCACGAAACGTTCAAGTTTACCGATAGCGACCGGTTCACCTTTAATGCCTAATACACAAGAGCCTTCACACTGGGTCTCCTGCGGGCAGACCCGGCCGCACACACTCGGAAGTGAGCTGTCGGCTGAAATAATGGTGGAGGCTTCGGCATAGTTGCCATCCACCATTTGGCGTATGAATCCCGGAATGTCGATATGCACCGGGCAACTGCCTACACAACGCGGATTGCGGCAGTTGAGACAACGGGAGGCTTCGAGTTGTGCCTCTTCTGAATTGTAGCCGTAGCACACCTCCTCAAAGTTGGTGGCTCTTACGGCAGGATCTTGTTCTCTTACAGGTACACGCGGGATTCTATTAGCCATTGCATTTACAGTTATCGGTTTCTGATTTAATTTTAGGATTGTTGCGATACATATTTTGGCGACGCATAGCCTCATCGAAGTCTACCTTATGGCCGTCGAACTCAGGACCCTCCACACAAGTGAAACGTGTCTGTCCGTCTACCGTGACACGGCAGGCTCCGCACATTCCTGTGCCGTCTACCATAAGGGCGTTGAGGGAAACCATTGTAGGAATACCATACTCCTTGGTGGTGAGCGATGCGAATTTCATCATTATCATAGGTCCGATTATCACACAGTGATCGTAGGTCTTACCCTGATTGTCGATGAGGTCTTTGATAAGAGCCGGCACCATTCCGTGGAAACCCTCGGAGCCGTCGTCAGTGCATAGATAAACGTTGCCTACTGTCTTCATCTCATTGACGTAGGTAAATATATCCTTTGTCTTGGCTCCGATTATCACATCGGCGGTCACACCATGTTCCTTGAGCCATTTTACCTGGGGATAGACCGGGGCAGTGCCGACGCCGCCTGCCACAAACAATATCTTCTTCTTTTTAAGTTCCTCTTCTGGGAGGTCGAGAAGGTCTGACGGGCGACCGAGAGGTCCTGCCACGTCGTCAAACTTATCGCCCACCTGGAGATCGTTGATTTTATGTGACGAATGACCGACGGTCTGGGTAACGATTGTCACGGTGCCGTTCTTCGGGTCGTAATCACAAATTGTCAATGGTATACGCTCACCAAACGGGTCGGTGCGTACTATTAGGAATTGTCCGGGGAGAGCCGAGGATGCAATTCTTGGAGCGTTGACTTTCATCTCAACTATATTGGAAGCAAGTTCGCGTCTGCTAACGATTTCAAACATATTGTTAAGTCAGTTTAAATTCAAAATCAAATAATTATTGGCAAAAATAAGATTAATTCCGTAATTACCCAAATTTCAATGCCATTTTGTAAATTTTATGTGTAGTGAGTCATCTTATTTACTTTCGAAACTAAAATTTAGGTCTTCGATATTCATTCATAAGGAAAGTTTGTTATAGAGATATGATTCCATATGCCTCACTGTTTAATGTCTTGACGACATCTGTCAAGTTCGTCCTAAGCCGAAGCCAGTGCTGTCGGCAGCTGCGGGACGCACTCTTTTCAGGTGTTATCTTAACTTTCCTCGGGTGTATATTAGGTAGTTGTAATCAGAAAGAACTTTTATTCCCGGAGGAGATGTGCAAGGTTGACATCAGGTTTTTATGGACTAAGGCAGAGGATGCGGATCCCGAAGGTATGACATTGCTTTTTTATCCGGAGGGGGAGAAAGAGGAATTTTGGCGATTTGAAATAACGGGCAGAGACGGAGGACCTGTGGAAATTCCCCGGGGAACGTATACTATGGTGACTGTCAACAATGACCTTCCGGGTGTATTTCTCAAAGATATGCCTTACTCTTCAGCTTCATTGACGGCTGTGGAGTTACCGCGTAATCAGTCATATGCCTCGCCGGTAGGGATGGTATATGAGGGTAAGGTAGAACACCTGAGCATAATGCCCGATGACGTGAGTTATGCTCTTGGCAAGGAAGAGAGTGCTGACAGTGCTCTACCTATGGTGAATTGTCATCCGGATTCCGTGTCTACTGTTTATAATGTTATTATCGACGGAGTGGAGGGTATAGAGAGAGTAAAAAGTGTGGAGGGTATATTTGAAGGGTGTGCCGGAGGCATCCTTATTTCATCGCATGAGCCTCTGGAGCCTTCTGTAGCCATTCGATTTGCGTTGGATGTTGAGGTTGCGGAAAGTAGATTCTACGGATTTACCACAGGATTTCCTAATGACGCTTCTTCCGCAAGATATAGCCTGACTCTGCGCTTGGCTTATTATGCAGGAGGTGGCTATGAAAAATCTTTCGATGTGACCGAGCAGGTGATAAACTCTTTTTATCCTCACAATGTTTACATTAATATTAACGGATTGACTCTTCCTGATGAGCCTACTATCGACCCTGACGAAGTCGGTATGAAAGTAGACGTTGAGGGATGGAAAGTGATAGAGGTCGATCTTGATTCCGAAAACTATTAAAGAACATAATTATGAACACGTCTAAATTGCTTCTTAGTACTTTGGCAACCTTTGCCCTTACGCTTGCTTCATGCAGTGCTGACGATGGTCCGGCAGACGCCGGAGTGGCAAGGAGTGATCGGCAGATTCGTTTCGGCGCATCTACGGAAATGACTCGTAATGATATTACGACCAATAACCTAACGGCATTCAACGTCTATGCCTATATAGGCACCGGCACGAATCAGAAAGTCTTTATGGACAATGTTACTGTTAGTAAAAACGCCACTAATGTGTGGACATACTCCCCGGTTGAATATTGGCCGGCTAAGGAGACGGTTGATTTCTATGCCTTTGCTCCTTCGGATTGGCTCGGAAGTGCTACTCCGGTCGCTCCAATTCCATATGATAATATGTGGGCATCAGAAGATATTGTATATGCTGTGAATCCAAATATGTCCGGCCATACAGGCAGTCCTAACGCACAGGTACATTTCAACTTCCGTCACGCCCTTTCGAAGGTGATCATAAAGCTCAGTTCAACGAATGCTGACTTGCAGGTAAAGGTTACAAATGTGGCGTTGGCTAATATTGCTATGAGAGGCAATTTCCATTTTCCCACACTCTCCACTTCAGGAAATGTGACCCCAAATACCATCGGTTATTGGAATGACCAAAACACAACAGGACCATACATGTATCATATGGCGCAGACAGCCGATGATGTGATAACCCTTACCAGCACCCCCAATGACCTTAGCAATTATGATATTGGATTTGGCGGTGCAAAATACATTATTCCGCAGAAATTGGTTTGGAATAATGATGGTAGCGGTTCAGATACATATCTCACTGTAATGTGTTCGGTATATGATGCGCACAGCGGTGCGAAGTTGTGGCCCAATGCCAACACTCCTGAGGAAAACGTAGTGGTAGGTAGTACTTATGGCGACGGTCTGTTGAAATTTCCTCTTTCTACTGCAGCGTTCAATGAGTGGCATCCGGGGTATCAATACATATATAATGTAGTGATCAATTCCAATGATGAAATGGGAGCCATCCAATTCGGAGATCCTGCTGTGGATGCTTATGTTGATGTGGATACCAACTATCAGTAAGTTGAGTAATAGGGTAAGATAAGTTAAAAAGATTCGGTTTATGGACAAGTTTCCATAAGCCGTTTTTTTTTCGTTAAAAAATTTGGAGATATCAGAATGTTGTATTACTTTTGCATCATTATAATATCAAAATAATATCACATTATGGAACAAAAAAATAATAGGGAGTTTCCTTATGAGGGAAGACTATTGAACGGCTTCGTAATGCTGGCAGCTGTTCTGATTCCGGTGCCCGTAAGCATATTGGTGCTATTATTGGCTTTGCCCGAATATCTTTATTGGATTCCGGGGATAGTGGCAGGTGTAGGTTTGATAGCCATAGGTATCTTGCTGTGTGGTTTCTTTGTGCTTCAACCTAATCAGGCGCGGGTGATGATCTTCTTCGGTGAATATCGCGGCACGTGCCAGAAGACGGGCTTTTTCTGGGTAAATCCCTTTATGACGAAAAAGAAAGTGTCACTGCGTATCCGCAATATGGACATTGCCCCAATCAAGGTAAATGACAAGGTTGGCAATCCGGTTATGATCGGTATGGTGTTGGTATGGAAAGTTCGCGACACCTACCGTGCCGTATTTGATATAGATGCGAGTGATGTGGAAGGCTTGGTGGTTGCCGGTGACGGTAAATCGAATCAGGCACAGGCAACGGGAGGCAATGCCGTAGCTAAGGCTTTGAATGCGTTTGTAGGCATACAGAGCGACGCTGCCCTGCGAGAGGTGACCGGCAGATATGCTTACGATGAGGAGGAAGGCAAGAAAGGGGAAATCACTCTGCGTAGCGATGGTCACGAGGTAAATGAGCAGTTGGAAGCTAAGCTCAATGAGCGTCTTGCTATGGCAGGTATAGAGGTGGTTGAGGCACGGCTGAATTATCTGGCATATGCCCCGGAGATAGCGGCGGTGATGCTTCGCCGCCAGCAGGCATCGGCAATCATCTCAGCCCGTGAGAAGATAGTGGAGGGTGCTGTCTCGATGGTCAAGATGGCTTTGGAACAGCTTAAAGAGGAACCGGAGATTGAACTCGACAAGGAGCGTCAGGCGGCTATGGTAAGCAATCTGCTCGTGGTGTTATGTGGCGATGAGCCGGCACAGCCGGTGGTGAATACCGGTACGCTCTATCAGTGATGATGTGGAATTGTTAATACAATAATAATCCGTCGTCAAAAAGCGTTTGATAAGAAAACAGCACTTGGATGGCAAAACAGCAGAGTAAAGGATTCTTGTTACGGCTTGATCCTGCCACGATGGAATTGGTTGAGAAATGGGCTGCTCAGGAGTTCCGCTCGGTCAATGGCCAGCTTCAATGGATAATAGCCGATTCATTGCGACGGTATGGCCGTAGCAGTGGCAAAGCAAGTGCTCTTTCGGAGCCGCCCGATGAATAGTGGTCAGACTCGTAAATAAGCTAAATACTATGCCCCCTATGCACATGTGCATAGGGGGCATAGTATTTAGCTGCCAGAATGGTTATTTCTTGGAGATGCTTCTATTAATCCTCGTCTCCATACCAGGGGATATCGTCATCGTTATATAGCTTTCCTGACCATGACAAACTTCCGGAAGCCCATATATAGGAGGGTTCTATTACAGATGATGATTCCCATCCGTCGCAGTTTTCTCCTCCACACAACCATAAATCTTTAATTTCTATGGAATAATTATCACCGGATCGGCTGATTGTCAAATCACTCGGTGTTTTAGTCTGAAGAAATGAAGACCATGGCATCCAACCCCAAGCTGAACCGACTGCCGCTGTATAATCATCACCTTCGTATGAGTTGTCTACATCTCTTAAGAATTCAATCATATAGTCTGTAGGTGGGACATTAATCTTCTGACCATCACTGATCATTTGGCTTAAGTTGAGGGAAATGTAGACTTCACCGTCAACTTTCGTTGGCATATGGCTCATTCCACCGTTGATTATGTTTTTCATATCGAAGGATACTAAAGTGATGTCTATCTCTCCATATGAAGCCTCGTCAATAGTTCCGCCGGCGAGTTTGGTAGTTTTTCCTCCGAGTACTATTGATCCTTTAGATTTAGAACTGCTCGGATTGTCGGGAGAATCTTTGTCTGAACTGCATCCAGTAAAACCTATACAGCAGAAAGTCAATAACATCGTTACTATTGTGGCTACAAACTGCCTATTTCCTTCTGACTTACGAAAAAAGCTGGAAAGAAAGATTACACTACTCGTGGATCTCCAAGTTCTGTTGGTGACACCTAATGTGCTTTGATTTAGATGGATAACCTCCATCTCTTTTGTTTTTTTGAAATTAATCATTGATAAGTTTGGGATTAAGATAAATGCTATACTAACCATTAGCAATAGTCGGTAATAGCTTAAAACCATTGTTAAGATTTCATATAACTGAAAAAATAAGGTAACAGCTCTTCAGAATCATTTATAGTCGTTTGCTTTGTTTTGCGATTACTTAAGAACCGTTAAAGTTGCTCCTGCAAATTTGGTGGAATATAGATTTACGTAAAATAAATTTTTTCAGAAAAAGACTTATAAAGTTACCTTCACATAAATATTTCCATCCGAATCTTGCATCTCTGATACACTCTTAATTGTAAAAGAGTTATAGGAATAAGAGAACGTCTTGCCATTAACTCTACATGGATTGCTATAGTCTCCGCCGAGTACATTCGTAACGTAGACGGTTTTCCCATCTTTCCCTACCCAACTGGCAAGAACCTTGTTGCCTGCAAAAGAGTTATTGGAATATTTTGTCGTTGTTGCCTGAATAAACATATCATATTCTCGTTCATTAGAAGAA
Organism: uncultured Porphyromonadaceae bacterium; assembly: GCA_947177145.1. Taxonomy (GTDB): domain Bacteria; phylum Bacteroidota; class Bacteroidia; order Bacteroidales; family Muribaculaceae; genus Lepagella. The sequence continues at coordinate 2,112 of CAMWTL010000091.1, read as the reverse complement.
TTGATATAGAAGCCTGAGACTTCCGCAATTGCAGAAATGATATCCGAACTTGTCATTTGAGATATATAAGGGTCTTTATTGAGGTATTTAATATCTGCTTGTTGGCTTTTCCATTCAGAACTTTCTACCCAATAACCTTCCAGTTGGGAAAGAGTTATTTCATCTTTATTGCTTCCATTGCCAGAATTGCCGTCTCCTATAGAGGTGTCAGGAGAGTCCGTATCATCCTTACTACACCCGATTATAATCGTGGTAGATAGCAAGCATAACCAGAGAATTCCAAGTCTAAATAATAGGAAGAATACCCTGCTATAATTTTTATTTAAGGCATATAAATTCATTATATGTAGTTTTTAAAGGAAAATTTTGTGATTAACCACATCATAAAACTTTTTGAAGTATGAAGAGGCGGTAGCAACTGTGGAGGGGCTTTGGCTTCATAAACTAATCGTACAAAAGTATAAAATACTGGATTGTAGAAGATTAGCAAAGGAAGGGGTTGTTTAATCATCGCTTAGTTAACGTGTCATCTCCGATTTTTAGAACTCCTCCGCTGAACGTTCCTTCTTTATGCCAATCTGGGTCAACAGTTCCTTCATCATTGACGTACACCCCTTTTATTTTTATTTTTTTACCAGAAATCGTAAAGACGTATGGAAAGCTATAGTATGTAGAGTTTCCAGAAAAGGTGTAAGTACCGGTGCCATTAGTAGAAAAAGAATAGGACTTTGTTATTCTTGCTGTAGGCTGAATTACCCATGTCCCAATTAAATCAGACGGTATAATGTCATCAGTCTCATTGTCTTTACTACACTCTGTACACAATCCGAGTAGCATTACTGCTAAAAGGATGAATAATAGTTTGGTCAGTTTCATTTTTGATATTACTTAATAATTAAATTTTATGAATTACATAGAAACATACTCCGGGATCCAGTTCGCGTGTCTACCTCGTTCTATCAAGTTAGTATGTAACTCTATAGCTTATCTGTATGCTATTTCACAGCAGTACCGATTAAGAAATTTAATGAGCCGCTGAAATCGAACGATTCCCAAAATATTATAGATTTGTCAGATGAGATGCTATATTTCAGAAATGATAACCCAGCGTTATTTCGACATCTTTGTAGAAACCGGAAGTGCCTGTGTACGCCCAACCTAAATCGAAATTAACACCAATAACCATTTTAGAAAGCTTCACACGTACTCCCGGAGCAAATAGAATACCATAGGCAATCACATCTTTCTTTTTTAAATCGCCTTTATTACTTACTTCATACTTTGTTCCTGTACCCACTAAAGCATTGATTCTTCCTGTAATAGCTGCAAACTCGGCAGGGGCATATGCATAGCCGCCGCCTAATCGGAATTGAATGTGACCCGGATCAATTAATCCGTAACTGAAATGTAGTGACATATTGGTCATGACACCAGATTTATTGAAGGGTTCTGTGCCAATCCCATAAAAACCTTTGTCAAAGTTTTGATAACCTCCAAAGTAGGTTAGATAAGAATTGTCGAATTCCTCAATGAAGGAGTTGGATTCTGTTTTTTTATCCGTCTGTGAAGATGAAGAAGTATCCTGCGGAGGTGGAAATTCATGTCCATAAGACACCTGAGGTAGTGAACACACAGCCAAGCCTAAAATGACTTGTGATAGAAATTTTTTCATAATGATACTGTTAATCATATCCCGTTTAGGCTCTCTGAAAACGGGGAAAAATGAAAAGCGTGAGAGCCCGTAACATTGCTCAGTCTTTATCTAAGATTCTGGGATATTTGTATGATTGGACAGCTTAGGAACCTCCCATAAATATGGATACATACAAGTCATATGCGTGAGCATATGACCGATATGTATACAACATATCTACAAAAGACATATACCGCTGCGTCAATCTTGACAGTAACCAAAATTTTCCAGATTCCGAAAGGTCAAGAAAGAGCGTATGGTAACGCTTTATAAGATGACTATTGGAGCTAAGTCCAATTATATTTTCAAAGGGGGAATGTATTCGTTAACTAAGTAATAATATTTCTTCATTTAACTATAATTTTTTCCTAAAGTGCTGTAAAAGTATTATCTGCCACCACATAACGAACATACTTTTG
>CAMWTL010000090.1 GCA_947177145.1 uncultured Porphyromonadaceae bacterium | reverse complement strand
AGGTTCCGGCTCGGAAGGTTCCGGTGTCGCAGCCGCAGGGCTTTCCTCAGTAGTAGCCTTCTCGGCGTGAGCCATAAGCTCACGGCTCTTACGCCTGATAAGCTCCGGAAGCATTGCAGGCTCGTCATCACGTGTTATAGCCAAATGCACCAAACCCTCCAACTCATATATGCTGTCGAGCAATGTGTTTAGTTTCTCTTTCCTCATAATCTCAGTCTCTTTATATTTCATTAATAATCCTCCACCACGACTTCCACTTCCTCTACCACAGGCTCCACAACCACCTCCGAATCCACTTCAGCAGGTTCTGCGTCGTCTACGATAATCTCCACAGACTCTTCCACATTCTCTTCCGTGCCTGCGGGCATAGGCTCAGTGAAAATATCAAGAAGCATCTTCTGGGCAGCTTTTTTAGCACGGTCACGGCTGCCTGTTATGTCGTTCATAATGATAACCACCGTATGCGTGGGGGCATAATTATCGTCAAGCAGATAACCGGCGTAGCATTGTATTCCCTTCATACTCCCTGTCTTCATAGCTATGTAGCTGTCGAGCGGAGTTTCGGCAAGGAAACTTTTCAATGTTCCCTCCTGTCCAGCCAACGGAAAGAAAGATGCGTAAATCTCATTATCTGCCATTGAAGAGAGCATCGCGGTCATAAAGTCAGCTGTGACGCGGTTGCTGCGTGAAAGCCCGGACCCGTCGATAATGGTAACACCATCAAGAGGCATCTGCCTTTTCTTCCACATGGAATATTCCTTTGAAGCGGCATCCTCGGTGGAACCGTCTCCCAAGTTAAGCTTGCCGTATGTGCGGAGCATAGATTCGGCAAAAAGATTATCACTGCGCATCATACAACTGCGCATGATTTCATCTATAGTAGGCGACATATGCACAAAAACAGCTTTACGCTCTCCTTCGCCAAGGTCTTTGCCATCCACACTTATACCCGACTTCCCAAGGGAACTTTTCAAGCGTGACAGAAAAACGCCCTTCGGATTTTCCACTGACCGGCGACCTGTGGCATTGTTTTCGAAATTAAAAGCGTGGGAGCCGGTGCCATATGACTGTGAGAAGTCGCCTGACTGCCAGGAAGCGGGACGAGGAGAGCCGGCAAACTGTTCCTCATCAACTATTATCATACCTTCTATCTTATTGACCCCCATTTTCTTGAGAGTCTCAGTGATTTCTTGGACAATATCGGTGCCGTAAGGTTCCACATTGGAATTAAGCGACGGGTCGCATACCCCCTCCACAATCAGGTTGCCTCTCAGTATACCCATGTCAAGAGGACCGTCGGTGTAGACCGTGGTCTTATAACGATAGTCAGGTCCACAGGTCCTCAAAAGCGCTGCCGTTGTCACTGACTTCATAATTGAAGCGGGCACTAAGGGCTTGTTCGTATTATGTGCGCCTATGGTCTTGCCGTTGGAAAGGTCTGTTATCTTCACAGCCACCGACCCCGGATTAACACCGCTTGTGCGTGTAAACGTTTTTACAGCCTCCTGTGGATCCACAGCAAAGGCAGCCGCTGAGATCAGCGACAGGAAAAAGACCAAAAAGAACTTACTGTTCAAATTTACAAATTTCATATTCTTTCTCAAACTCCGGTTATCTGTTATCTGCCAAAAGTATGTTTTGTAGACGCAAAGTTACTAAGTTTTTCCGAATTTCTAACTTCTCTTTTTTGATACTTGCAAAATTGTTGTTAATTTTACAATCCGAAAACAATTCAACACTTCGATGACATCATCCAATCTTCCTCCCAGAGTGCCCTACACCTTCGACAGAGTGGTGCGTATTCTCTTCACAGTCTGCACCATTGTAGCGGTGGTATTTCTGCTCGACAGTCTTAAAGGTGTGCTCCTACCCTTTCTTGTGGCTTGCCTCATAGCCTATATGCTCGAACCGATAGTGCTATGGAATATGAAATGGACACACTCAAAGACCCGATTCGTCCCTGTAGCGCTTACGCTCTTAGAGGCGTGTGTCGTTATTGCCATCTTCTGTGTCATATTCATACCCTATCTCATTTCGGAGACATCCGAGATGACCACGATGGTGCGTGACTATGCCACAAAGCAGATACAGATTCCTTACATATCAAGTCAGATCCACGAGTTTCTGCGTGATTACCTTGATCCTAACGAGATTTCCAAGCTTCTTTCCCGTGACGAATGGAAGTCGCTCCTGAAGAGCGCACTCACATCCTCCTGGAGCTTTCTCAGCTCAGGACTTGCCTTTGTGCTCGGTCTGCTCAGTTGGCTCATCGTAATACTCTACGTCATTTTCATAATGCTTGACTATGAAAGAATCATGTTGAGTTTTCGCCAGCTTGTGCCCCTGCGCCACAGGGAACGCACCTACCAGGTAGCTTCCGACATCGAAAACGCTATGAACCGCTATTTCCGAGGCCAGTTTGTGATAGCTTTCCTTGTGGGGGTATTATTTGCAATAGGATTCTTAATAATAGGTCTTCCGATGGGTGTTATCTTAGGGCTTTTCATAGGTATGCTCAATATGGTGCCCTACCTACAGCTTATCTCCCTGCCGATCACCGCAATACTCTGCATAGTCTGCACAGCCAGTACGGGAGTTGACTTCTGGGTAATCTTTTGGGAAAGTATGGCTGTCTACGTGGTAGTGCAGTGTATTCAGGACCTCTATCTCACACCTAAGATTATGGGAAAAGCTATGGGTCTGAACCCGGCTATTATCCTGCTGTCGCTATCCGTGTGGGGTTCTCTCTTAGGTTTTATGGGACTTATCATAGCCCTGCCACTCACCACTCTTCTTCTCTCTTATTACGACCAATACGTCGTAAACCGCTACCCATCTTCTCACATTGTCGAGACTAATAAGAATCCTGATCATTCGTCAGCCGAGTGAGCAAGATACTTTTTTCATACACTATTTAATCGTATTCTTCATACACTATTTAATCGTAAATCGTATAATCCAATATTTTCAAATGCTGACCCTACCAATCGACGAACAAAATTCGCAGAATGAGTCTCCGACCATAGAACAATTGGAGACCGCGACCTACACGGAAATCAATGGTGAAAAACCACAACAGTCGGAAGAAGACCACACCAACGGACTTATAGCCGACCTTGCATGGATTCTTCTTTTAGGAGCCATCGTGACGCTGCTATTTAAGAAAATGAAGCAGCCCGTTGTGCTTGGCTATATTCTTGCCGGCTTCCTTGCCAGCCCTAAGTTTATCTATTTGCCATCCATATCCAACCTTGAGAATATAGAGTTTTGGGCTGACTTGGGTATCGTTGTGCTAATGTTTACCCTCGGTCTGGAATTTAGTTTCAAGAAACTTATGAATTCCGGCTCATCGGCAATCATAACGGCTCTGATTATCATATGCGGTATGACATTTGCGGGATTCGGTGTGGGAAAGATACTGCATCTCAACTCTATCAACTGCATTTTCCTCGGAGGTATGATTTCGATGTCGTCTACCACCATAATTCTTAAGACGCTATCCGACTTGGGTATGAGGCAGAAGAAATTTGCTTCCCTTGTGTTGGCAGTGCTGATTATAGAAGACCTCTTCGCAGTGCTTATGCTTGTGCTCCTCTCCTCCTTGGCAATGGGCAATGTGGAAGGCACCGACCTGCTTTTCTCAGTTGGCAAACTTCTTTTCTTCCTTATAATATGGTTTGTGGTGGGTGTGTATATTCTCCCCACATTCTTTACCCGTGTCAAGAGCTATCTCAATGCCGAGACACTGCTCGTGGTGGCGATGGGTCTATGCTTCTCAATGGCTGTATTCTCCGTGATGTGCGGCTTCTCCCTTGAGTTGGGAGCCTTTGTGATGGGCTCGATTCTTGCGGGGACAATGGTGGCAGAGTCAATGGAAAAGGTGGTGCAGCCGGTAAAAGACCTTTTCGGAGCAGTGTTCTTCATTTCCGTGGGTATGATGGTTGACCCCACCATATTGGCTACCTACTGGAGCGAAATCCTTCTCCTTGCCGTCGTGGTCATAATAGGTATGATTTTCTTCGGCACATTGGGTATGCTTGTCACGGGACAGTCGCTTAAAGTGGCTATTGAAAGCGGTTTCACCCTTACCCAAGTGGGCGAGTTCTCCTTCATCATCGCTTCGCTCGGTATGAGCCTCGGAGTGCTTCAGGAGAGTCTCTATCCTATCATCGTGGCAGTCTCAGTGATTACTATCTTCACCACCCCCTACTTTGTAAAGATGTCGCAACCGGCATATAAATTCGTAGAATCACACCTGCCTAAAGGCTTGAACTTCCTTATCGACCGCTATTCAAAGCAGGTGACCGATGCAAGCGAGACTAAACGCCTTTGGAAAGCCATCCTCTCCCGCTATATGTGGCGTATGCTGCTCTACTCTGTGGTGCTATTGGCTATTATCCTCATATCAAAGCAATTCCTTTTCCCACTTTGTCAGGAATATCTTGGAGAATGGGCACGTCTTTCGGCTACGGCTATCACCTTTGTATGTATGCTCCCCTTCCTGATAGCCCTCTGCTTCAGCGGCACAAAACCGGATGAGAAAGCACAATTACACGCCTCGGCAAGCTTTTATGATGTGCCCTTAGTAGCTATGAGAATCATTCGCTACCTGATCACTCTTCTTTTCATTGTCTATCTTATGACAATAGCCTATAACGCTGTGATAGCATGGATAGCAGGTTTAATCGGGTTCGGACTGATAATAGCCTTCGCATCCTCAAAACTTATTACAAGCTACGGGCATATCGAAGAGAAATTCCTCAACAACCTCAACATACGTGAAAATACCCGCTTAGGTCTTAACAATAAGCTTGTTAGCGATTTACATCAGGCATTCATCGAAGTTGGTCCTTACACACCCTTCGTAGGTGACAAATTGAAAGACAGCGGACTGCGCTCCGACTACGGCGTGAGCGTTTCGAGCATACAGCGCGGTGATATGTTTATCCCCCTCCCCTCGATAGATGCCCGCATATTCCCGGGAGACGTGCTTGGCGTAATCGGCAATGATGAACAGATAAAGAAGCTCAACGATGATATTGAAGACTCTGAAAAGGCATTTAAAGCAGTGCCTGTGACACAGCCGGAGATAGAGCTTCGCAGCATAAAGCTCTCAGCCAACTCTCCCATCATCAATGTGCCCCTTGGACAGACCAGTCTGCGCTCCGACTTCTACAGCATGATTGTGAAAGTGCAGCGTGGAGAAGACGAATTTGAGCAGCCCGACTCCACGACAGTGCTCCATGAGGGCGACATCGTATGGGTAGTAGGCGACGCCACACGCATCGACGATATGAAATAATCCCCGTATTCCTATAAGCCTCAGTATTACATAAAGCGAATTCGGAAGCACTGGAAAACCTACTCTCAGAACCCCCTGAGAGTAGGTTTTCCACATTTTCCACATAAGTATAAAGATTAATTATTATTTAGAATTTATTAAATAGATATTCAATAACCACGTAAGTTATATCTATTATATAGACCGCCAATATGCCTACAGATTTATATATCGACATTATATTAGGTGAAATGAAAAAAGCGTGAGAGCCATACATCGCTGTCCGCTCCGCTATCTGAGGCCCTGGAACTGCCTTGCCGAACGGAACGGACGGATAAATAGAGCTTCACGCATATGACAAGTGTACCATCACAGAACGCTCACACGCTTTGTGATCGGTGATGTATCATACCTATAATGAACCCTACTCCTGTCTCATTCCTTGATTCGGCTTGAAATTTTCCAGGTTTCAGACAATCAAGAATGAGCGTTGAGTAACGCCTTTTTTGTTATGTGTTCGCAAAGATAAGCAAATTTGCTCATCTTTGCAAATGTTAGTGCAAAAAAATCTTCCGCAGAACACCGATTCACCTTTCTTTTCTCACAGGATGTTTTTTCTCGGTATGTTAATTCTTTTCTCGGCACATAGTGAGCCTTTTCTTGACTTGAAATTTCCAGGTTTCAGACAGACCAAGATTTAATACACCCTCTGGTGAGTAGCGCTGATGCACGGTGTCTTACGGAAGACGCTGCAAAGTTAATACTACAAACCTCACCTTTGCAAGTCCATTTGTGTCCTTTTCCAAATAAATTTAAAAATTATATGTTTTCCCTTGAATTCAGACCAAATAGACCTGCCAACTTCAATATACTTTTAATTCAGAAGGCGGCTGTAGCCTCATTCCGAATCGGAATGAGGCTACAGCCGCTTTCTTGTGTGGATTATTTGAGTGGGGATTAGAAGGGGAGCCCGGTGCCGATGAAGCCTATGGTGACGCCTTCATCTTGAAAGTCTTTCATTGTGGGGGCTTGACCGGAATGGTAAAGCCGTTGCGACAGTGCCTGCGAGAGGTTTTCCTGAGCAGGGGCAAACCATAGCCCTTCCCATTTCCAATACCACATTCCGCTGTCGTCGTAACCACTCCATTCAGCGGTCACTCCGGGAAGATCGAGCACTGCCACCATAGGATCGCCTATACCTATATCTCCTTTCAATGTCTTTACCTTGACATCTTGACCGATAAGGTTGATGACGTCAATCTTGCCCTCACCGAAATCGTAGGCTACGAAACGGGCGTGGTCGTCCTGCACAAAGTCAATTGTCACAGCGTCGAGGCTGGCTCCGTTATCTCTCTTCGTGTATAACCCCTCTACTTCATGAGGCACCTCGTTGATCGGCATACCAATTTTAATGTAACCGACACTGTCTTTAGTTATGTAGACCGTAGGCATCTCTGCCACCACGGTGTCAACCGGATTCTCAGCCACGATACTGTCCGTGTCACCGGATGTCGTACCCTTATGCCCTCCGCAGCTTGTGAGCGCCACGGCTCCGAGCGTAATACATATTAGTTTCTTCATAACTTTATTTATTGTTTTAATATCTTCAACTCTTTGTAATCATTGTAAGTTTTTCTATTCGCCGAATTGGGAGGGATAGATCATCACCATATTATGGCGTGAGAAGTTTCTCGACAGGAAGCCGGGCATACTCTCAAATTCACCGGTGTAGGAGATGGAATCCTTTCGGGCACCAATGATGATAAAGAGATCTTCCTCCCCTATCTCGCCGCTTTCGACAATGAAATCATCCCAACTTTGCATAATACGGTATTCCTGACGTATGGAGAATTTCTCGTCTTCGAGCACATTGCGGATAAATTCACATGTGGTGGCACTCGACATGAATATCACCTTACAAGCCAACTGCGAAGAGAGATTGCCCACACGTTCTACCCATGTCTGGAAGCCGGTCTCATATTCCGCTTTGTCGGGAGCCAACACCACAAGCTTGTATATGGTATCAACCGGGATATAGCACCTTGACATTATTATCATCTTATGGGTGTTCTGAATAAGCTGCTCGATCATGGCTCCGTAGAAGCTATCAACTACGTTTGCCTTCCTGTGCATACCTATCATAATGTCGGTGGCACGGTTCTGCTTCGCTTCGTTTATCACACCTGCCACGACATTAACATCGTAACGCTCTATATCCTTCACGTCAATATCCACTGCCTGAGCCGCAGCAACCGCCATCCGTAGCGCGTTACGTCCCGTTGCGAGTAAACGGGCATCATCGCTGTTGCGCACAAAGAGAGCCGTGACCTCATTCTGATTGTTGCGGTTACGCATAAGAAGAGCCATTCGCATAAGTCCCTCTGCTGTGACAGGATTAGCCACTGCCACAAGCTGACGCGCATATTCTCCGGGGGTACGGACACCCTCGGTGTTAAGCTCCTCCTCTGTTCGCTCTATGCGAAGACGTTTACCCGCCTCCTGCGTGGTGACTGTCGATACAATGCAGCACACCAATATCATCAGTACAGCACCGTTCATCATATCCTCATTCAGAAGCCCGTGCTGATAGCCAATCATGGTGGCAGCGATAGTGGCAGCCGCCTTTCCGGAAGTGAGACCAAACATTATGCTCCTGTCAGTGCGCCCCATACCGAAGAGACGTGCTCCCAAGAAGGCGGCAATCCATTTGGAAGCCATAGCCACGGCTACCATGTTGACTGCAACCCATCCCACTTGCCAGCTCTTAAAGATGACATGGACATTGATAAGCATACCCACTCCTATCAGGAAATAGGGAATGAAGATAGCGTTGCCCACAAACTTTATTCGCCCCATGAGTCCCGAGCGGTCAGGTATGAAACGATTGAGTATGAGTCCGGCATAGAAGGCTCCAAGTATGGCTTCAAGTCCGATTATCTGAGCCAGCAAGGAAGCCACGAACACCATAGCCATAATATATATGTACTGGGCTACCTGTTCACTAAACCTACGGAAAAACCAGCGAGTGATGTAGCGGAAAGAGAAACCGACAACAGCGGCATATACAAGCATCAGACCCACAAGTCGGAAAGCATGCCCGAGGCTGAAATGATCGTCGGCAGCCTCCACCACCCCGGCAAGCGTAAGCAGGGCAAGCATCACAGCCACGATTGTGGCACATACGGCTATCACCGCAGGTCGGGCGTTCTGAAGTCCGAAGCGGCTTACTATCGGATATGAAATCAGTGTGTGGGAGGCATACATAGAAGCTACAAGCACACTCGTGGTCCACGATGCGTTGAAGGCGAAGTGAGTGCCGAAGATGCCCAAAGCCATAGGAATGGCAAAGGTAAGCAAGCCGAATAATATGCCATGCTTCAGATTCTTCCGCAGGTGAAACATATCAATCTCCACAGCGGCGAGAAACATCAGATAGAGAATACCCACCTGACCGAATATCTCGAAACTCGCATCCCGCTCAAGGACATTGAAGCCGTAGGGCCCCACTATCACTCCCGAGAGGATGAGACCCACAATGTGCGGAATCCTGAGACGCCGGAAGATTATCGGGCATATCAGGATTATGAACAACACCAGCAGGAAGATTGCCACCGGCTGATGAAGAGGCAATGTCACTATGGAAAGCAACAGGCTCATAGATTGAATGTCAATTTGGCATTTTTATCGGTTATCTCCTCTACTTCGCGGGGAGTCTTATCCAACACCTCAGCAACCTTGGCACAAGTGGTGACCACGTATGCAGGTTCATTTCGCTTTCCTCTATACGGTACCGGAGCAAGATAGGGAGCATCTGTTTCGAGAAGGATACGGTCGAGTCCTATCTCCGGCAACGCTTCGCGGATGTCCTTGGCATTTTTGAATGTCACTACACCGTTGATGCCGAACATAGGGTCGCACACTTCCCGGATTCTCCTCACATCTTCAGGGCTGCCGGTGAAACTATGGAAAATCAGCCTCACTGTGGGCTTGACTTCACGGATTACCTCGATAGTCTCATCCAACGCTTCCCGGCAATGTATTATGACAGGCAGGCGCAGACGTTCCGCTATACGGAGCTGACGGGCGAATGCCTCCATCTGTTCCTTTTTCCGGTCTTTCTCCCAGTAAAGATCCATCCCGACCTCCCCCACTGCCACAAAACCACCTTTATTCAGCAAGGTCTCCATCTCGTCCACCACTTGACTCCAATCGTCGCCTACCTCTGTAGGATGCAATCCCATAGCCATAGATGTATTAGCAGGGAAACGGTCATGGAGTGCTGTCATAGGGTCAATAGTCGAACCATCGACGTTGGGCAACACCATATGTGTCACCCCGGCGTCGATGGCTCTTTTCACAGCCTCATCACCCCCGTCTTTAAATTGTTCGAGATAAGGGTGTGTATGGGTATCTGTCATTTCTTACGTCCGATAAGTTTTTCAGCCAATTTACGGAAAGCCTCTTTCTTCTCCTCAGGAAGAGATGTGGCATTAAGAGCCTTCAGAGCCTTCGATGAATAGTGGCCTACTACCTTCTTGCACTTGTCACCTACTCCTATCTTCTCGTATATACGGGTTACGGCTTTAACCTTCATATCGCTTGGAGGCATATTGAAAGCAGCACGGAGAGCTTCGGCAGTCTGTCCACCCTCTTCAAGAGCAGCGACATAAAGATAGGTCTTCTTGCAGTTAAGTATATCGCCACCGATGGGTTTGCCAAAAGTAGTGGAATCACCAAAAGTGTCGAGCCAATCATCTTGTATCTGGAAAGCGAGACCGGTCATCACTCCGTATTCATACATCAAACGTGCATCCTCTTCTGAAGCGCCGCCTATCAAGGCACCAATCTTTACAGCGGCACCGAGCAGCGAACCTGTCTTACCCTCTATCATCTCAAGGTAATCGGAAAGAGCAATCTTGTCAGCGTGCTCAAAATCCATATCAAGCTGTTGACCCTCATATACGGAGATAGCCATACGGTTGAAAGTATCGAGCACCTCACGCAGTTTTGAATTTTCAACCTCTGTCACGTATTGTGTGGCGAGCGTAAGCATAGTGTCGCCGGAAAGGATGGCTGTATTGGCGTCATATTTCTTGTGGACTGTAGGACGTCCGCGTCGCACGTCGGATTTGTCCATCACATCATCGTGAAGAAGTGTGAAATTATGAAATGTCTCTATGCCTACTGCCGGACGAAGCGCCTCCTGAGCTTTGTCGCCGAAAGCGTCGGCACCCATAAGCACGAGCACCGGGCGTATTCTTTTGCCACCTGCCGAAAGAGCATATTCAATTGGTTTGTAAAGTGATTCCAGCTTTCCACCGGGGAAAGTGAGCGAACGGAGAGCCGACTCCACATCGGCTGAATATTCTGCTATGGTTTTCATTGTTTAGAAACAGTATTATGTCATTATTCGAAAACTAAGTAAATTACTTTGTAATCTCAATAATTATACGATTTAGTTAACAGTTATGCAAATTTGTTCAGCAATTATTGATTATTCTAAAAATGGATCGTTCAGTAATTGATAAACATTGTACGGGTTATCTATTCAATAATCTATGAATACGGTATAAATTTGCTCC
>CAMWTL010000089.1 GCA_947177145.1 uncultured Porphyromonadaceae bacterium | reverse complement strand
TATTAGAAATATTATTTTGTATTTTGTCATTGTCGTTGTAATTGTAATTGGAAATAGTAGGGGAAATGCCTACGCAGGACGCGCACGGAGTGCATTATGCATTGAGAGAATCAGTTCCAGCCGCCGATGGAGCCGCCGATCTCGATCTTGGTCTGAGAGGGATTCTTCGAGAGGGTCACGACGATGGTGTGTGCATAGCCCTGCTTGAAGGAGAGTTTGCCTTCCATCAGGTAGCTGACGCCCTGAGTCTCCACCTCGATGAGGGGACGGCGGCTCTCTATGTTCTGAGGCACAACGATGGCATGGTACTCTGTATTGGAAACCTTCTTAGCGACTATCGTGGAGGTCGCGGAGTCGGTGGCCTTGGACACGCCTCCCGAAGAGAGGTCGACGGATGCTGTCGTGGCGGTCGAGAGGACCGACACCTTGCAGTCCGAGGGGATCTCGCCCTCGTAGTCGTCGCTCTTCTCCAGTTTTATCACAGCCTTGCTCATACGGTGGGAGAACTTCAGGATCACGGGGGAAGCGGAGGCTGTCACGCCCTTGGCTGTAGCCCAGACGAAGTCTGCGGAGGAGAAACCGGCTACTGTCGACTGGTCGAGGGGGAGGTCGAAGGTGTAATCTTCTGTGTCGTTGACCTTCGCGGCATAGGAATAGTAGGCGTAGACATCGTGGGCGCCATTGTCCCAGTATACCTTGCGGGCGGCGGTCCATGCAGAGCCGCTGTAGGAGAATCGTTCGTTATTGAGCTCGTTGCCGCCAATCTGGAGGGGAGCGTCCTTGACAGTCATATATACACCGATGGCGTCGTTGGTCTCGAACTTGGTGTCTGTCACACGGGTGGCATCGTCATACTGGCAGATGAAAGCCACTTCATTTGAGGAAGCGGTAGCTTCCGGAGAGTCTTCGTTAGTGCAGGCAGCTAAGAGCGCTGCGGCTCCGAGGAGGAGCAGGGAATTATATGATTTCATGCGGTTTAAATATTAAAGATAAAATATTAAAGATTAAATTTATGAGACAGGATTCACCTACGACAAACCTGCTGCGCGGTGAATGGATTATCAGTATTTTTTAGATTTGACTATGCGTACGGGATGGTGCATGCCGGAATTGACGTAGGTGCCGGAGGCGTCGGGCATCGCGGCGCGGGTGGTCCCTGTCGAGCCCCATTTGTCGGAGTCGGTCGCGTAGAACTTCTCCATCGTAAAGCCTTCGCCGGAATACTCGAGGATACGGCGCATGATGTCGAGACGCGCAGGGGCACTGAAATAGGGAATGCCGTAGTTCATGCAGGTGTTGATTTCGGCACGGTATACTCCACGAGTAAAACCATATCCTCCTTCAAACACATCAACCTTATCACTATATCGAGGATCAAAGATCAATTCACTCCATGAAACATCGCTCATCTTTCCATTAAGAGATATGTTCTTATACCAACCACGCCAGTGTCCTTCGTTTATAAGATTTCTGCATTTCTCAGATACATATTGATTGACTGTAATACGTTCTTCAGCAAGTTTTCCGAAAGCATGACCGCAAGCTTCATGCTGAATAATGCCTCTCGTATCCATAGGATATGAATCGGGACTACTACAACACATTGCTATGCAGCTACCTTTTTCCGTAATAATACTTGCACTACCATAATCGTCACTGTTAAGAGGCATAATAATTATGGATTGAGGCAAACTCTTAATTTCCAATGGAGAATACTTTACGGCGTAATCAAAGACTTCATCCTCGTCATATAATCCTAATTTTCCAGAGCCATCCCAATCTATTCCGTATAACGCACCAAAGCGAGTATTAAGGTAGGAAGAAGATGTATTTATGCCTTTATCCTGAGACAAAGATATACAGGCATACACATTAAACCTATCTTTATACGTCATGTAGGGTTCTATTCCGAAAAAGGCCTCCATTTGTTCATTGACAAGATTCAAATAGCTTCCGTCAGCAATGGAAGCGGCATCCCACCCATCACCTATAAACAGCACATCTATTCCATTTCCTTTTGAAGCCTTCTGCAATGTCACACATTCATTCTCATTATATTGATAATCATACTGAGAAACCTCACACTCGGCAATAATATCGGATCCTTTAAGGCCAAACACAATTTTACCGTTTCTATTTGAAGCGCCACTGGTCAGCTCATTGACGGTCAGAAATATCTCAGTCTTGAGATTTCCTGAACTTTCGGATAGAGAACACCATTCCGGTTTCTCTACAACCTCCCATTCACCGTCGCTATTTAAGACCAACTTCTCCGTATGCTTTGAATTGAGAGCACAAACATTGGCAGGCCTACAAACGAAATTGGAATATTCCGAAATTCTTCTAAATGCATTCCAACCTTCTGCGCTTTTGTAAAGATCAATTGACTCTTTTGGTACCTCAAGAGTGAAATTGCTCATAGCAATGCCTTCAAAAGGCCCTACACCCCACGTATATTCATCCATTTCTGATTGCCTAACCAAAGGTGGTTCTACTGAATGACATACAATACGGTTAAGAGCACTACAACCATATATGAAACCTCCATCAATGGCCGTAATGTCTTTATGCAAGATAATTTCCGTAATCTGAGGACAGTTACAAAACAAGAAAGAATTTATTCTCTGAACATTTTTTGGAATCTCGACAGATCCTCTCAGGTTAGGACAATCCTTAAACGCTCCAGATCCGATATTAACTATTTTTTCCGGAAAAACAATACCACTGATTTTTGTTTCTGAGAAAGCTCGCTCCCCTATCGTCCTAAGGTTGTCAGGCAGGAACAACTCTCCTCGAAATCCACAACCTCGAAAAGCCCCTCTTTCGATTTGACGGAGATTTTCCGGCAATCCAAGAACACCAGAAAATCCCGCATTTTCAAAAGTTTCCGTATATATTGTTTGCAAATTACACTGAAGAACTAAATCTCCCGTGAAACTATTGTTTTTAAAAGCTCTCGAACCAATAATCTCCAACCTTTCAGGAATCGACAGCGTTCCGGTAAAACTATTATCTTCAAACGCAGAATGGCCAATTTTTTTCAATTCTGCCGGCAAGTTTAGCTTTCCAGTGAAAGCACAATCCGAAAATGCGAATGGTTCTATAAAATTGACAGTAGACGGCAAATATAACTCACCATAAAGATTACTGCAATATGCAAATACACCTCTATCATCGGTATCTGCGTAAGGACTATCTAAAGGTCTTTCTCCAATTTTTTCCAGACCTTCAGGCAAAATAAGAGATCCAAGAAGACTTGTCTTGAAGAATGCGGATGTTCCAATTATTTTTAGCACTTCTGGAAACACTACATGTGACAGAGTAGTTTTCTCCTTCATCGCACCTTCCGGAATAACATACTTCCTTTCTCCGTCCCATGATACGACATCATATAGATTGAGAGAGCTCAAATTTGAACATTTCTCACGTAAGAATTTATAATCATCCTCATTGATTTCACCTTTCAATTTCAGATTTATTATTGAAGATAAACTCAGATGCTGTCCTTCTAAGATACTCTGTAAAGAGCCTTTCTTTTCAACCACAATGGTCAGATAATTACGTACCATGCCATCTCTGAACTCTACATCATCGATCCAGGCAGTAATCGCTTCGTCTGTCAGCTTGAACTCATAACCTTTTCCGTCATCACGCTTATCTACTGTTATGGTAAACGTGCTGAGTTTTCCACCGACGTAAGAAAAAGGATCCGTCTTGGTCAAATGATAAGAAACTCCATCCACAGTAATGTCAATGACATTTTCGCCTGCAGCAATGGTCTGAGGCACAACCACTGCACGCCAGTCCTCCCCGTTCCGATACGAACTGACTGAAATCACCTCACCATAAGCCGCCCCAGCTGCACCCGTCTCAAGATCAATGTCTACGGTGGACTTAATGTTGGGAATCAATACCGATTTATCAAGAGCGGCCCATTCTCCGGACGCGAATCCCTTGCCTTCAGAAAGAGTGACGCGTACTCCGGCCATCTTATGATTGAAGGTCAGGTCTACACGCCTTTCAGTAGGCATAGCTTTCTGAGCCTTGGCCCAGAGGAAGTCGCTTGCCTCATAGCCACCCATAGTTGCGTCTGAACCGGACAAATCCTGTCTGCGCTGAATGGAGAATGAATATGACTTCGCATCCTGCATATCCGAGACATAAGGATAGTAGCCGACGATATCAGCAGGAGTATCTTTAGAAGTCCAATAGATGTTGGCCACACTTTTCCATGTATTGTCTGATTCGTTGAAACCGAAACCGACATTGGAGGCGTGTACATCATCGTCAGCTATTCCCTGAGGCCTGTCTCCGGAATAGTCGAGCACAAACACGCCCATCCGGTCGCCATCTTCAAAACCAGCGTCGCTTGCTCTGGTCGCAGTCGGATAGGCAGCGAAAAGAGTGATAGGGATCTGTGTCGCTTGCCCGTCAACGCTCATGTGCATCCTGTCTTCCGAACAGGATGCAAGCAAGCTAAGTCCTGAAATGGCTACAATATATTTATAGGGAGTCTTCATTTTCTGCCTCCTTTCTTTCCATATTTATATCCTTTAATCATAATGGGCGCATTGCCATGACGAACCGATACTTCCGAAGTCTTTGAAGCCCCGCTCCTGCTTGTAGACTTGAAATCACATCCCACTGCGCGACTGTCTTTGGCATAGAAACTGTTCAGGTCGAACTGTTCTCCTGCGAGTTTCATGATACGCTGCACAATAAGTTGCCGGCTCCAGGTCGAGAAATAGGGAACATTATTGTTCATACATGTATTTTTTTCCGACCTATATACACCTCTACTATGGAAAAATCCTCCTTCATATACATCTACAATGTCACCATAAGCAGTATGGAAAATCAAATGTTTCCAAGGAACTTCCTGGTATTTACCGGTCAAAGAAAGATTCAAAGCGAACCCCCATGAATGATCGTTAATAAGCTCGAATACATGTTGACAGCATTCACAGCCACAATTTTGGATTCGAGCAGTATGATAAATGTATTCATCTCCTAACCATCCTATACCATGGCCACCAGCCTCGTGTTGAATCAATCCTCTTGCATCTAAAGGATACCGTTCGGCACTCTTTGTAACAACAGAACAGAATGAATCACCAGCATTATAAGTTATACCTTCATATCTATCGGTATTACATACAACAATACAACCAACAGAGGGGTCAACTCCTTTCAATGTCTCAGGAATGCACTCAGCGCAGTAATCAAGGGCTTTCTGCCAATTTGCAGAAAGTCTCATATTCTTTCCATCCCCGAGAGTTACATCAAATTTTGTGTTTCGCCAAGAATTAATAGATTCCACACCACTGTCATCTGACAAAGAAATCACCGTATACACATTAAAATAATCACGATAAGAAGCATAGGGTTCTATTCCGAAGAAATACTCCATTTCCTGTTTCATGTCGGATAGATATAATCCAGAGGAAATATCATATGCATCGTATCCATCACCCAAGAACACCAGATTTATTCCCTTTCCTTTTGAAGCAGATTGCAATGTCAAGTATTGATCCTCATCATACTCATAATCATACTGACACACATTAATGTGTGTCGTATAATCAGAGCTTCCTTTCAGACGGAAAGTTATCTTTCCATCTCTCACCGGAGTACCTTTAGACATTGCGTCAACCTTTAGTGTCAGCATTGTTTTCTTTGAGCCGGAAGGTTTATCTATGTGGCACCACGAAGGACATTCAGTCATCTCCCATTCAGTATCCGCATTCAAGATAATCTCTTTGTTTCCGCCATTATTGAGTAAATTAAATTTTGATGGGCGTGCGACAAAATTTCTATATTCTTCTATCCGCTTGAATTCACTCCAACCGGGAGCATTTCGATATGCTTCCACACATCCTTCCGGAACTTCTATCGCAAAATTATCTTTCGCTATACCGTATAGAGTATACTCAGGATCATCTATAACCGGAGGTTCCTTTGCCTCACACCTTATATAGTTGACTCCAAAGCAATGTGCAAAAGCTCCTGAACCTATTCGATTCAAGGATTTCGGCAGGATAATAGCCTCCAACTTCGAACACTTATAGAAAGCCTGATCATAGATATAATCCACTTCTGCAGGTATTTTTAAAGTGTCGCTCAATTCAAGACATTCCATGAAGCAGCACGACGGAATTTTAGTCAATTTTGGTGAGAAAACTATATGTTTGATTTTTGACTGAAAGAAACTATAGTCATCAAGAGCCAATACGCTCTCAGGCATAATAAATTCTGCCTTCATACTAAAATTATTAAACGCATTTCTTTCAATTGATAATGGAGCATCTGGCCAAACTATACCCTCGACATTCAGGTTTCCCCAACCGGATAGAGTCTTCAATTTTGAAGGCATATAAATCCAACCTGATATTCCTGTCATACCCCAAAAAGCCATTGAACATTCGATTAAGCTTTCAGGAAGATGCAGGTCAACATTGGAGAAATGTATACAATCCTGAAAAGCTCCTCCACCGATGTATTCAATACCCTCAGGTAACAATAGTTCACCTGAGAAATCACAAGCTGTAAAGGCACCTACTCCTATTTTTTTGAGAGTACTTGGAAGTGTTAGTGTTCCTTTAAGATTATTCCTTAACGGCATATAACTTCCTGATAAATAACTATATCCATTACAGTAGGCTTGATCTCCAATTTCAATTACTCCTTCCGGAATGGAAAGGGAACCGGTAAGCGATGTTTCATAGAATGCCCGATTTCCGATAATCTTAATTCGATCAGGTAATACGCAAGTCTTGAGAGTGATTACTTTCTCAAAGGCTGAATCAGGAAGCCTATTGTCAATAGCTGAAAGATCAACATCAAAAATATTAACCGCCTCTATATTTGTCATATGTGAACGTATGTATTCAAAATCATCCTCGTTCATTGCTCCTTTTATCTTTAGATTGATGATTTCAGTCGGATCAAACTTCATCTCATTTATCTTAGTAGAAAGCAATCCGCCCTCAGGATTTTCTATCACAATATATTCCTTAGCTGCCCCATTATGAGATGTCAGATCACTTTCCCACGAAGTTATCGCCTCATCGACAAGAGTAAAATCATAATCTCCGTTTGTGGTAGTCTTATTGACCTGCACAGTGAAGTTATGTTGTTTGGTAGGATTGAAAGTCATCTTCTCACTCTTCTTAAATTCGTAAGACTTAGCACCTACAGTGATGTTAAGAATTGGAGAACCTGCCTCTACACTCTGAGGAATGACAATGGCACGGAAATCACTACGATCACCCTTAGCGACTATCGAGCGACCATCTTTCTGAGATGAAGCCTTTACTTCCCCTGTAGAAAGATTGATTGTCGCATCACGAGAAGTGTTACAAACTAGCACGGATTTATCCAGATTATTCCACTCACCTTCTACAAAACCATCCCCCTCCAGAAGTGTCACTCGCACAGACGCAAGGACATGCTTGAAGTAGAGAATAGCCGTTGGACCTGATTGTGTCAATCCGGCAGTCTTAGCCCAAAGGAAGTCAGAGGCCTCGTACGCCGACATACTCCGCGACTTACTATCGCCACTCTGGTTGTATTCCACGGATACTGGATAGGCCTCGACGTTATCCACACTTTTAGAATAGGGATAGTATCCATAGAGATCCATCGGGGTTTTATCATCTGAAAAAAGAATAGCCGAAGCACCATTCCATCTATAGGAATTTTCATCGAATGTGAATGCGACATTGTCGGCATTATTACCGGACGTGGAAAGCTGCCCGGGCTGACCATTCACAAAGTCAACCGCAAACACACCTATCACATCACCGTCGGCAAAGCCGGAGTCATCGGCACGTGTGAGATTGAGCTGATCAATCTCAGCCTGCAGCCGGACTTCCATACCAATATCTTCAAGAGGAATATCGATACGCATTGAATCGTCGCGACATGCACTCAGAAGCAGAGGCAGAAGCAAGAGATATTTATATCTGTTCATTTTCAGTCAGGTATTTCAATTTTATCATTGTTTATGAAGTCTTCAAGCGAAGGAACGAGTCCAGCACGCTTCATGATTCTCTTGTAGATGGCATATCTCGAAATAGTATTGAAGTACTGAATATTATTGCTTAATATACTCTGCGCTTCACTTCTCCAAACTCCTCTGAGATGATTGAATCCCCCTTCATACATATCCACCAGATGGCTATACTTCGGATGGTATATGAAATCTACCCAAGGAGCATCTTCAGATCTATTAGAGATATTAATGTTCTCATAATGTCCATGCGCTTTCATGGAACGATAGTTATCCCATGCGGCACAACCAGGACATGAACAAGTCTTTATTGCATCGTAATGACTAACAGCCTCATTTGCAAGACCACCGAAGGCATAGCCTCCGGCAATTTTCAATACAAGAGTACGATTATCATAGGGCTCCGTTTCCTGCGAATTACCCAAAAAGGCGATACAGCAATCATCATTGCACTGATAAGCGCTACCGGTCGAAGACTCATAATTTGCCAATACTATAATCAGAGCTTTACCAATATTTGTATCGTTTATTCCAACCGATACCTGCTTGACATAGTTTTTAAGATTAGCAGTAATATCTGAAACCATAGGACAGTCTATATCCGGAAAGAACATTGAGAATTTTGTTTCTTTCGATGTAATCACATCCTGAGCTCCATTATCGGGAGACAATGCAATAGATGTAGATACGGAGAACATATCTCGATACGTTTTATAAGGCTCTATTGAAAATAGATCTTCCATACATTGCTTAGCCCTCTCCATGTAACTACCATCTATGATGGACTCAGCTCCATAACCTTCACCAATAATGAAGACATTGACAGGCAAACCATTTGAAGAAGCTTTCTGCAATACTATTTCTTTGTCTTCAGTCTCATCATAATCATATTGCCTAACAGTAAGATAATTGGTATAACCACTATCTTTAAGACGGAATACGACTCTACCTTCCCTTTGGCCGTTTCCGAAAGGCATTTCATCAACTTTAACGGTGACAGGAGCCTTATAATCCGAGCTATTAGAATCCAAATGAATCCAGTCAGGTTTTTCAGCAATTTCCCACGGGCCTTCGGCTCTTACTATAAGAGATCTCGAAATACCTTTATTTAAGCAACTGCATTCCGAGACTGAAAGACTCAACTCATGATGAGCCGTGATACTCTTAAACGCACTCCATCCGGAAGCATGCCGGTATAATTCAACCGAGGATTCCGGTACTTCCACGACACAATGATCTAAATCAACATCAGGGAATGAAGAGCCATCCATATGGGGTGGTTCTTTTGCCATACAGACAATCGATTCAATCTGACTGCAGCCTTCGAAAGCATAAGGAGCTATGTAAGTCATATTCTTAGGCAGTTTTAGTTTATCAATCGGAGTATAAGAGAATGCTCCTGCATTATCTACCCAG
This sequence comes from uncultured Porphyromonadaceae bacterium, assembly GCA_947177145.1. Lineage (GTDB taxonomy): Bacteria > Bacteroidota > Bacteroidia > Bacteroidales > Muribaculaceae > Lepagella. The sequence continues at coordinate 1,446 of CAMWTL010000089.1, read as the reverse complement.
GCACCGGACTCTCTTCCTTTAATTGCTTCTATTCCATCTGGAAGTTCCAACGTTCCGGAGATATTCGTACCACGGAAAGCTGAAATTCCCACATCAGTCAAATTATCAGGAAAAATCATAGAACCTGTAAATTCACACCTATCGAAAGCATTGCTTCCTATGGAAGAAAGATCTTTTGGAAAAATAACCGGCTCATTGAATTTTAAACCTCTGAATGCTTCATTATCTATTTGAGTCACTCCATCATGTAACGTTAAGGTAGTTCCATTATTAAATCTCATACCTCCAAATACACTCTTTGGAATTCTCTTAATCGCAATAGGAATATCTATGGAACCTGTTAAATTATTACCACTATATGAAAAAGCCTCGTCCCCAAGGAATTCAAGATTAGCGGGCAAGGAGAAAACACCATGTAAATTAGGCATATAAGCGAATGCTCTATACCCTATATATTTAATGGAATTAGTCAGATTGCATTCCACGTTAGCATTAGTTCCAGTGAATGCCTCGTCTTCTATTCGCTCAAGTGCATGAGGCAATTCAATAGAAAAATTACCAATAACATCAAAAAATGCCCATCTTCCAATAAACCTAACTTTATCCGGAATTTTAATGGTTGAATTTAGAGACTGACAACCAATAAAAATATAACCATCCATTCCAACCAAATTTTCAGGCAATATAACACGACGTAGGTATTTTAATCCTTCAAAGGCATAACCCGGCAAAACATTTTTTTTATTTGATTGACCTACTATTGAGACATCCTTCATGTTTATTGATTGGATTAGCGGAATACTCAACCTTAAAAATTTAAAATCAAAATCAGACATTAATCCTGTGACTTTCAAGTTTCGAACTGATCCCGCATCGACATGCATGGCTGCCAGACACTCCTTTAGGGTGCCGGCTTCGGCTACATGCACTGTGAGATAGGAGTTTGACTCAAAATCGTGGGAGGATTGGTCGGCTTCCCAGGGGGTAATGTCCTCGTTGACGAGGGTCAGAGTATAGTCGCCGCCGTCGGCCTTCCTATCGATCTTGATGGTGAAAGTATGGAGTTTGCCGGCAGTGTATTTCATGCCGTCGGTACGGGTGTAGGCATAAGGTTTGCCGTCGATGGTGATACCTATCACGGACTTGCCGGCGGCTACGTTCTGCGGAACGACTACAGCACGCCATGCGTCACCTTCAGGATTCATGACTATATTGCGGTCGTAGCTGCCTACCGGAGTTACGATACCGGTTGAGAGGTCTACCTCGGATGTGCGGACGGAGTTGTCGACGGTGACGGTCTTTTCGAGTTTTGTCCAGGAGTCGCCGTCGAAGCCGCTGCCCTGCTCGAGGATGACTTTCACGCCGGCCATAACGTGGGAGAAGGTCAGCTCCACTTTCTTGCCGGGAGTGGCCTTGGGGGTCTTGGCCCAGAGAAAGTCGGAGGCT
>CAMWTL010000088.1 GCA_947177145.1 uncultured Porphyromonadaceae bacterium | reverse complement strand
CAAGTTGGTTTGATTATGAGGAAGGGATTTGGAAATACGCTGCCGATTACTATGATCAAAAATATGGCAACATCCGCAGCTTAACATTCCCGAGTACTTTAACCACTATGCAAAGACCTACTTCTGATTACTATAGTCATATCGAACTTAGAGGATTTATCGGTTTACGAAAGATAACAATTGAAAATGCAGAGGTATATGTCCCAAGGTTAGGAACGCCACGTCATGTAGTAGAGGGTTCGGGCACAACGACTGTATATATTAGTAATATTGAAGAAATTGATTTCGGTAACTCAGTTATAGAAATAGGTGGTATAAGAGGTGGTTTTTGGGGAGGGATAAAATTACAAAAAATCCGCCTTCCAAAAGATTGCGTAATCAGGGACGGAGCGTTTTACTACTGCACTTCGCTGACCGAAGTTGAATGGATTGAAAAAGATAACGAGCGTGTTGATGAATATGGTGATCGTTGTGGAGGAATAGGTTCGACAGCTTTTTTCGGCTGCACATCCCTAAAAGAGATTGAGATTCCCCGCAATATTGAAAGTATGGCTTTCTCCGGATGCACTGCATTGGAAAAGGTGATGTTGACAGAGCCTGAAATAGACATTTGGGAAAGGGCTTTTTATGGTTGCACAGCTCTTAAAGAGATTGACCTGACTAATTGCAAATTAATAAGGGACAATGCCTTTCGAGATTGCACATCTCTGCAGAAAGTATATTTTTCAGAACAATTAAAAGATATTGGCAAGTATGTTTTCTTCGGATGTAAAGATCTTGAGGAAATAATACTGGATTCCACCGGGATTCCTACCTCGGGAAGTGGGCTCAGACGCATGATCTTCACAGTTGATGATGGTGTGCTTTACGGCGCATGGTTCTCCCCTTCCGAAGGCTCCATCTCAGATTGTAGGCTTTGTGTTTACCCTACAGGGAAAAAGACATTAAATTTTGAGATTCCTAAAATCAGATTTGGCAATGACAATAATGAGTATAAGGTTGATGAGATAGCGGGAGGCGCATTTGCCGGCAACAAACATTTAGAGAAAATAACACTCTCCTCAACGCAACTCAAAAATCCTAAGACTTTTGAGGGATGCGAATCTTTAAAGGAGGTAGTCCTGCTTCCGGGAGATACACAACGTCTTCCCTTCTCTTCTTTCAAAGATTGCCCCTCTCTTGAAAATGTGACTCTCCCGGACAACTATATAATGATAGGGCATAGTGTTTTTGAGGGTTGCAAATCTCTTAAAGATATAACCCTCCCGAATGAATTGATGGGAATTTATGACGCGGCTTTCACAGACTGCACTGCACTGAATGAAATTACACTGCCTGAAAATCTTGCGGAAATCGGTATCAGCTCTTTCAGAGGATGCACGGCACTTAAAAAAGTTGACATCCCCTCCTCTTCACGGCTTGCCTCTATCGGCAGTGCCGCTTTCGAGGAGTGCAAGAGCCTGAAATCCATCTCCCTCCCGGAAGCACTTGATTCCATTGGTATGTGTGCTTTCCGTAATTGCACCGCTCTTTCGGAAATCCATATTCCTGACAATGTGAAAACTATCAGGCGACAGGCTTTCGAAAACTGCACAGGGGCAAAATCGGTCAGAATCGGCAACGGCATCCGGGAAATTGATTTATTCACATTCTATGGCTGCTCCGGCGCCACACGCCTTGAAATTGGTGAGAATGTCAGCACCGTCTGCAATGATGCTTTCGGCGGAATGGATGCTTTGCGGGAAATAATCTGCCATCCTGTCACCCCTCCCGATTATCCATCGGGATTCTCAGAAGAGGTGAAAGAGAATGCCGAATTAATAGTGCCGGAAGGTTCAGGAAACGCTTATCATTCCGATATTACCTGGCAACCCTTTATTCTGTCTGAAGCCGGAATAGAGATAATTTCCACTGATGCCATACAGCTGACACGACAGGGAGTGAAAGCCCCAGACGGGATGAGAACAGACATCTACTCCCTCACCGGGCAACTCGTTGGTTCAGGTATCGGCTCATTTGAACTATCCCTCTCTCCCGGCATCTACATCATTCATGCTCCGGGCATAGTCAGCAAAATATCTGTAAAGTAACATCCTCTATAACTCGGAGGAAAAATAATCCATACCGACTGCGAGATAGAGGAATACTATATCACAAAGCCCCGATAATTCTATCTGTGATTATCGGGGCTTTATGCCGTTTTATTGGAATCTACATTGAATATATTTAAGTGTAATTATATTCTGCTAAGAATATATTCGATAGTACTATAGAAAATCGGAAATTCGATCGCTGACGGGTGCATTTGGAGATGGTTTTTAGGAGATGGTTTTGCCGAAGGGAAAGAGGGCGAGCATCATCAGTTTGAAGTGCTGCATTCCGAAGGGGATGCCTATGACGGTGATGCAGAAGATCAAACCCCACATAAGGTGAGAGAGGGCAATTACAAAACCTCCGAGAAACCACCAGATCACATTCATAATCCCTGCAAGGCAGCCCGAGGGCCAACCGTTGTTGGAGATGTCGGTGCCAAAGGGCCACAAGGCTACCTGAGCCAATTTCAAGGTCTGCAAACCGAATGGGATACCAATGATGGTAAGCATCATAGCCACACTCGAAAGCACGTATTCAACGGCTATCATAAAGCCACCGAACACAATCCAGATAATGTTTAATAATAGGTTCATATCTTCATTTTTTAGTTATTAGAGCGGTTTCTGTATGCCTTGATTCTGGTCTTGAAATTCTCTCCCAAGCACTTGCTGTAAAGCCACGGTTCGGCTCCGTGATAGTCGCCTACGTTCAGTATATCAAGTATATTGGGAAGTGAACTGCCATCGTAGCCTTCTACCACGAGTACTTTGTGTGGCTCGGAAAGAGTGACGGTGACAGTATCGTCGAGCACGGCGGGAGTTGCGTCTGTGCGCCAATTCACAGGATTGATACACATAACCGTCGGAGCAGCCACCACCGGTTTGACATACTGCACATCCGACACAGAATTATAGCTTATCACAACCCCTGTGTCGTCGGCACCCTGTGCAGCTTTAATCCACGGTGCAGATGCCACATCCTCCGGAGTAACCTTATAACCCATAACGTAGGCTGCTATCATCTGCCCACGCAAATCCTCGGGAAGCGTCTTCAGCAATTCCACCACCGACTTGCCTCCTTGACTGAACCCTGCAAGAATAAAGGGACGGTCAGCCTCCCTTTCAGAAACAAAATGATTGAAAGCATTCTGTATATCCACAAACGCCACATCCTTATAACGGCGATTGATGGTGTCCTCATTTAAGGTAGCCCACGTGTCGAGCGTTATATGGCGGTAAAAGGGTGAATAGAATCGATTGCCGGGAAGCATATATTCAGCCACACCGTCAATTTCAATCTTCATATCAGCCCTATGCTGTGTAAGGGACGGATCGGCATAATGCGACACACGTCCGTCAGGAGCCATATAGTCGAACTCCCAAGTCGAGGGTATGTAGAACACATCGGCACCGTCACCATCGGAATCATCAGAATATGTCACCCACATCGTCGGATTGTCGTAATCCGGAGCGAGGGGCACATATTCCGACTGCGCCACCGGCTCGTGGGAGCTGCATCCGCATAACGAAATCAGAAAAAATAATAAAGTCTCGGTCAAATTCTTCATCAATGTTATAAGCTATTGTCGCATAAATTGATTGCTGTCACTTATTAATAACATACGGTTGAACCTAATTATTTTTTGCTCTATAAAAATAATCTCCGACTTTGAGGATTTTAAGAATTTTTGTAATTTTGCATCCATATTAATCAAAACTTAGTTTCTATGGGAGGTTTTTTCGGAGCAGCATCTAAGGATGCCTGCCGGAATGAACTATTTTATGGGGTTGACTACAACTCGCACCTTGGAACGCGCAGAGCTGGTATGGCTACTTACGACGCTGAAGACCAACTTTTCTGCCGCAGCATCCACAGCATCGAAAACACGTATTTCCGCACCAAGTTCGAAGACGAACTTGCTAAATTTAAGGGAAATATCGGTATCGGAGTAATCAGCGACAGTGATCCACAGCCAATCGTCTTCAACTCTCACCTCGGCAAATTCGCGATAGTGACAGTGGCTAAAATCTGCAATCTCGACCAACTTGAAAAAGAACTTCTCGAAGATGGCGCTCACTTCGGAGAACTCAGTTCCGGACGCACGAACCAGACAGAGCTAATAGCCCTGCTGATCAACAAGGGGAAGAATTTCACAGAGGGTATTGAGCATATGTTCAGTCGTATAGACGGCTCATGCTCCCTTCTAATCCTGACAGAACACGGCATTATCGCCGCACGTGACCAACTCGGGCGCACCCCTGTAATCTTAGGGAAGAAGCACGACGGCACGGGCTATGCCGCCGCTTCAGAATCAACGGCTTTCCACAATCTCGGCTATGAGCACTATCGTGACCTCGGACCGGGAGAAGTAGTGGAAATCACACCCGAAGATGTGAAGGTGCTCAAAGCAGCGGGCGACGAAATGCAGATCTGTTCATTCCTTTGGGTATATTACGGATTCCCGACCTCATCCTATGAGGGTACAAATGTGGAGGATATGCGCTTTAAATCGGGTTATGAGATGGGTAAGACCGACGAAAACGAAGTCGACTGCGCTGCCGGAATCCCTGATTCGGGTGTAGGTATGGCTCTCGGATATGCTGCCGGAAAAGGTGTGCCCTATCGCCGCTGCATCTCAAAATATACCCCTACCTGGCCACGCAGCTTCACCCCTTCCGAACAGAGTCGCCGAAATCTCGTAGCTAAAATGAAACTTGTGCCTAACGGGGCTATGCTCTACGACCAGCGGGCACTTCTATGTGACGACTCAATCGTGCGCGGCACACAGCTCACCGACAATGTACAAGATCTTTACGACCTCGGAGCTAAGGAGGTACACATCCGTATCGCCTGCCCTCCCCTCATCTACAGCTGCCCATTTATCGGTTTTACATCTTCCAAGAGCGATATGGAGCTTATCACGCGCCGTATAATCGGTGAACTGGAAGGGGATCCCAATAAAAACCTCGATAAATATGCTACTACCAACTCTCCGGAATACAACACACTTGTAGAGAAGATACGTAGCCGTTTCGGACTCACCTCTTTGAAGTTTAACCCGATAGAGACCCTTGTAGAATCAATCGGACTGCCCAAGGAGCGTCTCTGCACCCACTGCTTCGACGGCTCAAGCCGTTTCCATCCCTGCAAGCACTGCAAGAAATAAAACTCCTTAGACCCTACCTAATCTCATGAGAATCCCACTTTTGGCACTCGGGTTGTCAATTTCAGCCTTTGCGTGTGCCAACGACGAAATCAATCTTCAGTATCCGGGAGATTTCCATATCTTCCCTAATACATTGTGTTCTGAGGTTGATCTTTCCAAGATTTCAGTTGAGGGACGTGCGTTCAATCCTGAGCGCGATCGCCTCTCAATCTATGGCAACGGCTCAATCGTAGTAGCCGACGGTCTAACAGATCCTTTGGTGATATATTCCGAAGAGGATTGTCAGGGCACCTCTATGATTCTCAACCGGGATCGTTACTACCGCTCTGAAATGCAAGGAGAGAAATCCTACTTGCCGGAGGAGCCGCTTGGAGACTTCGACAACAATGTGCGTTCATTTCGTCTGAAAAAGGGATTTTCCTGCACAATGGCGAATAATCCTGATGGCACCGGCTATTCCCGCGTGTTCATAGCCGATAATGATGACCTCGTGGTGAATGTGATGCCCGACGGATTGGATTTTGTGTCGTTTGTGCGCGTGTGCCGCCACGATTGGGTCGGGAAGCGCGGAATGTCGGGGTCTGAACCCACTGCCCTCACCCGCTCAAGCTGGTTTTACGACTGGGGCGCAGGAGCTGAATCGACTGAAGATTACGAGTACGTCCCTATGCGCCATAACAGATGGTGGGATGGCTGGGACAACATAAACTCACGCACCAACACCGCCTCTATGTTAGGCTTTAACGAGCCTGACCATGCCGACCAGTCGGACCTTTCCACGGAGATTGCCATTGAAATGTGGCCCGAATATATGAAATCCGGTCTGCGTGTCGGCTCACCGGCTCCTGACAATCTGAATGGATGGTGGCTTGCTGAATTTCTTGAGAAAGCCGACTCGCTCAATTACAGAGTGGATTTCGTAGCTACGCATATGTATTGGGAAAATCAAGACCCCTATAACCTCGCCAACTACATAGCCGATCTCTGTAAGAATAAATACGGAGGCAGACCGATGTGGATTACGGAATGGAACAACGGAGCAAACTGGACCCATGAGCGATGGCCTGATGCAAAGGGACCTCAACGTGACGCTGATTTCAATATAATCTATAAAGAAAACGGCACCACAACTGAGGTGGCGCGTCCGCACACAGAGGCAAATTCCGCGAAACAATGTGAATGGCTCGGAAAGGCTTTGGATGCATTCGATAAATGCGATTGGCTCGAACGCCATGCCTTCTTCAACTGGGTAGAGGATGCGCGTGCCCTTATGCTTGGCGATAAGCTTACCCCTGCCGGAAAGCTGTTCGCGTCTTTCGATTCACGTCCCGCCTTCAACCGTAATACGGAATATGTACACGAGTGGCGTATAGCACCTCCACGCATCATATCTTCAAGCCGCAATTCCAAACGTGTGCGCGTAAGTTTCTACGACCAAAACGGAGAGACAGCCGACCACTATGTAGTGGAACGTCGCGTTAAGAATGGTGAATGGGAAGAGATAGCCAAAATATATCCCGGCGTTGATTATAAGCTCGGTAAGGAGACATATTATCTTGACAAGGATTTCCTTTCAGGTCTGCACGAATACCGTATGAAGGCAGTGTCATATAAGGGCACTGAATCCACCTGGAGCCGTATAGCCTCTGCCAACGTGCCGGAGTCGGGAGTGGAAGCTGTGGAGATGTTGGCAGGCATACGTGCATATGTGGAAAACGGCATGCTTATGATTGATGCCGACAATGCCGGACAGCAGCCTTTATACTCCTCTGACGGCCGTCTCGTAAGCATTATAACTTACCCTGCAGGGAAATCGTCACATCCCCTCCCGCCATCAGGATTATACATCTTCTGCCGTTCAAAATTAAAAATTTGAGGTAGCGAGTGTAAATGGCATATCTCGCTTTAGACGGAAGGCTATGAAATGAACTATAATTAAAAACTTATTGTTGTAAGGTTAAAAGTGAGACGGCATAAGCCGAAGCGGTCAAAAGCGAATCAGCGTGAGCCGAATCGGTATGGGTCGGATCATAAAAATAAAAACTGTATTTAATCAAAAACAAATAATTATGAGTTTCATCTGGTATATTCTTATAGGTTTGGTAGCCGGTGCAGTAGCCGGCAAATTGATGCGTGGCGGTGGTTTCGGCTTCATCGTTAATCTTGTAGTAGGCATAATCGGAGGTGTGCTTGGCGGCTGGCTATTCGGTATTCTTGGCATCCACACCACAAGCATCATCGGTAATCTAATCACTTCTGTGGTAGGTGCCATCTTCCTGCTCTGGCTTGTCGGGCTTCTTGGCAAAACCTCGAAATAGTCGCTATCTAATGCAGACAGTGCTGCCGGCATCAAAGGGAGTATAATATAAAAAACCTCACCGCCGCATTTCCATCTGAAAATGCGGCGGTGAGGTTTTTTCTAACTAATTATGCTTTTTGGACATCTGCCTCTTTCTTGTTGTCTCTGCCTGTCACGGTGATGTAGCCGGCTGAGAAGAGACCGAGAGCTATGAGCATCACTGCCTGGCAACTCCACATAACAATTGAGAATGCCGTGCCCTGTGTGTTGCTAATTCCGAAGAGGGAAAGGGCAAACATCACTGCCAAGTTCCATGGACCTAAACCGCCGTTGGATGGAATAGCCATCGAACAGGAGCCGAATACGAATACCACCAAACCGGGCAATAAACCCAATGCCATTCCGGGGTCATGAACGAGATGGCGGGTAAATGGAAATGCGTAGAAGCAGACATACGTCTCAAGGAAATAGCAGCTCCAAATGCCTATGGTAAGTATTATGTAAAGCCACCATTTCTTCATTGTGAATATTACCTTGAAACCATCCCAGATGTTATGCAGATTCTTGTCAAGGGTCTGTACCCATTTATACTCTTTAAAATAATGGCATATGCACCAGAAGCCTCCTATACCACCGCCAAGGCATATCCATAGCCACGGAGATTTGGAAATATGATCAACTTTCTCTCCAAAGGCATACTTCGTCATAAATGCGTCCAACTCCGGATGTGCCACAATCAGAGCGAGCACCAGCAGCATAATCACCACTACAAGGTCGGAGCCACGGTCGCCGACATCAGTGCCAATTACAGTGGAGAGAGGTGCTTTTTCCCTCCGGCTCACGAATACACAACGCCAAGCCTCGCCAAGCTGTGGAAATACAAGATTCAAGGCATATGCACCCCATATCGTGACCCACTCGCATACCACCGGCATCCTCTTGACACCGGCAGCACGCAGCTGCATACCCCAGCGCACACCACGAATCATATGCGACACCATAGTGATAATCATCATTACCCCTATCCAGAAGAAATCACATCCCTCTTTGATAGTGACCATCACTTCATGAAAATCAACTTTCTTAAACAGCCAAATAATCAATCCTACAGAGATGCCAATCGGTATTATATACCGCAACCCCGTACCTACATATTTCTTTATTAGTTTCCAGCCATCTTCCCGGGCATCACCGTGTGCCGAGGATGACGTTTGAGAATTTGAAGTGGAATTATCAGACATAGTAATTTCTTTATGTTATATAATGAAACGTGTATAGATATATACGGTATAACAACAATACGCTCAAGTTTGATTATAAAAAAATCCAAACCTCGCCTGAAACTTTAACCCTTAAACCCAAACATTGAACTATAAACTCACCAAATATTTGTATATATGAGAGAAATTTGCTAAATTCGCGCAAAAATAGGCACACATCGCAGGATGTCGGCTTATTAATATGTGCTTACCTCCAGAGGACGCACATGTACAGCGCAAACAAACAACTAACCCATTAAAGTAATGAGATTTCCTATCTTGACTCCTCAGGAGGCCGCCGACCTTTTCCATAACGGCGACAATGTAGGTCTTTCAGGCTTTACAGCCCCCGGCGCTCCAAAAGTTATCCCCGGGGCAATCGCAGAAAAAGCAGAACGTCTGCACGCTGAAGGCAAGCCCTTTAAAATCAACATCTTCTCCGGCGCATCTACCAGCGACCGCTGCGACGGTGTGCTTGCACGTGCCAATGCGATCGGCATCCGCACCCCCTACCAGAATCTTCCTGACCTTCGCAAGCGCATCAATGCCCACGACTGTCATTTCTTCGACCTTCACCTTTCAGAGCTGGCACAGAAATTCCGCTACGGATTCTATGGCGATCTCGACATTGCCATCATTGAGGTGAGCGATGTGAAAGATGACGGCACTGTTGTAGTGGGTATGGGTGTAGGCAATGTCCCTACTTACGCTAAGTATGCCAAGAAGATTGTGCTTGAGCTTAACGAGAAGCTCCACCACAATCTTTACGGCCTCCACGATATTTACCTTCCTCTCGATCCTCCCAACCGCGACGTAATTCCTATCTTCAAGCCCTCCGATCATATCGGCTCACCGGTGTTGAAGCTTGATCCGGAAAAGATTGTCGGAGTTGTGCTGAGCGATTACCTTGACGGTGTTAAACCTTTCACCAATCCTGACGAGACCACAAATAAGATCGGTGCAAACGTCTGCAAGTTCCTCATCGACGAGATGCATGCCGGACGTATCCCCTCAACTTTCCTCCCAATCCAGAGCGGTGTAGGCAACGTGGCAAACGCCGTGCTTTACGGTCTTGCAGATGCCAAGGAGATTCCTCCTTTCGCAATGTACACTGAGGTTATCCAGGATGCAGTTATCGACCTTATGAAGCGTGGTCGCTGCAAATACGGCTCAACCAGCTCACTCACACTATCTAATGAGGTGGAAGAAGATGTGATCAACAACATTGACTTCTTCAAGGAGAAAGTCGTTATCCGTCCGGTTGAGATCTCCAACAATCCCGAGGTAATACGTCGTCTCGGTGTTATCGCTATGAACACCGCGCTTGAAGTAGACATCTTCGGCAACGTCAACTCCACACACGTGACCGGCACCAAAATGATGAACGGCATCGGCGGCTCAGGCGACTTTGCGCGTAATGCCTACATCTCAATCTTCTCCTGCCCCTCAATCACCAAAGAGGGTAAGATTTCTAACATTGTGCCTATGGTGTCTCACCTCGACCACTCAGAGCACTCTGTTGACATCATCGTCACTGATCAGGGCATAGCCGACCTCCGTGGCAAGGATCCTATCCAGCGTGCTGAGGAAATCATCAAGAACTGCGCAAACCCGATGTATCGTGAAGTACTCACCGACTACCTCCATATGGGTGGTCCGACAGGTGGGCAGACCCCCCACTCACTCCGTGCATCACTCGCATTCCACACCGAGTTCCTAAGCAGTGGTGATATGCGTAACGTAGACCTCGCACAGTATAAGTAAATTTTCCAGGTTTTTAAATATATCACCCACTAAACGAAGGGATAGCCTTAAATGGTTTAAATGTCACCATTTGAGGCTATCCCCTTTTCATCCGACTGCCAACACATCCTTAAATAAAAATGGTCGCAACCCGGCAATGGGTTGCGACCATTTTTATTTTAGCTAACAATCGTAAGGATTAATTCACCTACTTATATAGCCATCGTAAGATTAATATTTCTTAGCGATTTTCTTGTAACCATACTGAGCATCCTTGCCGAGTTCCTCCTCGATGCGGAGAAGCTGGTTGTACTTAGCCATACGGTCAGAACGGCTTGCAGAACCGGTCTTGATCTG
>CAMWTL010000087.1 GCA_947177145.1 uncultured Porphyromonadaceae bacterium | reverse complement strand
AGGGATAGAGACTAAAAAAGAGTTCGGAAAAACTTCGGATTTTGATTTCCGAGGTGTTCCGAACTGTCAGCAGAATGACTGAAAAAGTGTGTAAAGATTTTAAAGATAGAGTATTATGGCTTCAAACTCTTTAGAATGTCTCTTCTCGTCAAAAATCTTTTTACATAGGCTATCCTTGCGTGTGGAGATGGTATTTACTGCTCTGGATAGTAGGATAGACATCTGAGTGGATGAAAAACCGAACCTCATCAGAAGTGCAAGTGTGTAATCCGTCTGTTTAAGTTTACCGTCAGTGAGCACAATGAGATTCTCTTTGAAATTAGGAGATGCCTTTACTATCTCAGCTTCCATCTGTTCCCAAATGTCACTTCCTTCCGGTATGGGTTTTTTCTCTTTGAGGAGGCTTTCGATTCTATGGAATATATCCGATTTGATAAGCTGAAACGCCGGTATGGAAGGCTTAGTGGCTACAAGTTCTTCCAATTCTTTTCGAAGTCTTTCCCGAAGTTGTGAACTTGTCAATTCCGGTTCAAGCGGTTCCTCTTTATGAGTAGTTTCCGTATCTGCCCGTTGTTTTAATTTGCGCACCTTGTCAATCCCTCTCCATAGTTTTAACTTACGTCTGGTCTTGAAGAGGAATATTAATAAGATTAGAGCAATAAGTAAGAAAATTATCGTTGTGGCTAATGTTAATCTACTTTTCAATTTGATGTTTTCATACGCTACTTTCTCTTTGTCTCGCTTATGAAAGTCATAGTTATAGATGGATTGTTGAATCAGCGCTTTCTCTCGCTCATTATCATCAAAATATTGTTCAAGTATCTCCTTATATTCTTGAAGATAAGTGTATAACGTGTCTAAACTAATAAGGCGAGCTGATTCAGGCGAAAGAGCGATTCGATAACCGGTTTTTTTATTGTTGGAATCTTCGGAACGTATCAACTCTTTTGCATAAAAATATGCAGTATCGTTGTAACCGACGCTTCTATAAATATCGGCTGCTACGGCTAAGGCATAATTCCGGGTTATGGGGTTTACAGAATCCGGAAGCCCACGTATTAAGTGAAGAGCTGTCTCAATACTGTCTTTCTGATATTCAATGGATGCAAGATATACTTTTGATTTGGCAGTATGGTGGGGAGGTAAGTTTTTACTGTAATTCAAAGCTTGGTGAAAACATTCGGTAGCCTTGTCATAACTTCCCATATTTAGATATACAGCTCCTAAAAGTTGGTAATCATAAACATGTTTTAGACTATCACTTTCTTTTATGGTTATCTGCATCTCCTTTTCCAGACATTGTATAGCCTCGTCGTAGAGACGAAGATGTTCAAGGAGACGCCCTGTCTGGCTTAGGATTACAGTTTTGAGTTTAAGGTTAGACGTGTTTTCAGGAAGCTCGTCAAGTGCTTTATGAAAATATTTCAATGAGGTGGGATAATCACCCAAATCGCTATAAACGCGCCCCGCATAGTAGAGGGCTTCCGGGTAAAGCTCAGCCGATTTATGGTTGCGGTAATAGTCTACGAGCGTCAATATCATACTGTCGGAAGTATGGACAATATATGCCTTGTCACGAGCTTTTAGCTGAAGGAGATTAAAGAATTGACGGTCAGCCTCAGAAAATTGCTTCGTGTTGAGGGTGTCAAGGGTAGCAAGTACCTCTTCGGGATAGTCGTCTACCTTATCTGTATATAGCTGCAAAAGTCTCGAATCCACAGGTTGATGGGTACAACCTGCTATCGTGAGTATGATAAACGCGAGTATATAAGTCGAAATTCGTCTCATAAAAGTGGGTCAGCACAGAATGAACGACACAAAATTACAAAATTTTTTCAGAAAAAAACGTAGACCCGATAATAATTAGTAATCGGGTCTACAAAAGTGTAAGGAGTAAGGATAATTATGAGCGGACGATGACGCTGCCGTTGGCTTGGTGGGTGGCGAGAATCAGCATCTCGGCTATCTGGACGTGGGCAGTAGCCTGTGCAGCATATAAGGCAGCGTCGGCTATATCATCACCGACAAGGGGTTTGATCCCCTTGTAAACATTGTCGGCGCGTTCATCGTCGCCGTGGAAACGGACATTGCTGAAGTTGGTCTCCACAAGACCCGGTTTGAGAAGTGTGACACGCAGGGGAGTGTGGGCTACGTCAATGCGCAGACCGTCCGTTATGGCTTTGACGGCTGCCTTGGTGGCGCAATACACATTGCCATTCGCATACGCCGCATCCCCGGCAACACTGCCGATGTTGATGATGTGTCCCTTACCACGCGCTATCATTCCGGGCACCACCTCACGTGTTACGGTGAGCAGACCTTTGATATTGGTGTCGATCATTGTGTCCCAGTCGGTGTAGTCGCCGGCAAACTCCGGGTCGAGTCCGAGGGCAAGTCCGGCGTTGTTGATGAGAACGTCAATCTCTTGCCACGTTGGAGGGAGCGACTTGATCGCCATTATGGCTATATCGCGGTCGCGCACATCGAAGATGAGAGGGTAGGCATCTTCGCCCCACTTATCTTTAAGCTCGTTGAGCTTGGCGACGTTCCGACCTGTGATTATCACTCTGTAACCGGCCTTATGGAATTTCTCAGCACAAGCGAGGCCGATACCGCTCGTGGCTCCTGTGATCATTGCTATTGGTTTCATATCGCTAATGTATTTATAATGCAGAAACACTAATTGAGGCGAAAATACTAAAAAATCCGCTTGTCTCCTAATAAAAAATCGTGTGTTCCCCTCCGTGAGATTGTTTTATTCGATTCTCAAGGGGGTTATTTCTGTGAAATACGAATATAAAAAGCAATAAAATAGGAGATTATAAGGTTTATTGACAATGCCCCTTTCTCCCGTGAGAAAAAATAGAATAAGCCTGATTTTTGCAATAAAGGGGGTCGAGATGCTTAAAAGAGGTAAAAAGAGGGCGTAGAAATTGTAGATGTCATTTTTTTTTGTATTTTTGCACCCTTGTTGCAGTCCGCTCCCGATATGAGACGTGCTCTGCTGCAAGACGTGTCATAATCAAATCTTGTGTAGAAGTTACACTGATGGGTTATGATAGGTCGGGATAGTATGGAAGATGTAAATATAATTTCTATTATATATTTGATGATTGGATTTGAAGTAAAAGATGTGGAGCTTCCTAAGCTCGACTATGCTAAGGTGGATCGCTGGCTCGGAGAGGTGGCGGCTGCCCACGACCGCAGGATAGGCAATGTGAATTACCTCTTCTGCGACGATAAGGAAATTCTTCGGGTTAACCTCGAATTTCTCCGTCACGATTATTATACAGACATCATAACCTTCGACTATTCGCATCGCGATAAGATAGGGGGCGACATATTCATTTCGCTCGACACTGTGGCAAGCAACGCCGCAGAGATAGGGGTGAGCTATGACGAGGAACTTCTGCGCGTGATTGCCCACGGTGTGCTCCATCTTTGCGGAATCGACGATAAGGGTCCCGGCGAAAGGGAGATTATGGAGAGGGCGGAAAATGAGGCTCTCGAAATCTGGAGGAGCTGTTAAAAGACTCTTCCCAAAAAATTGGAACGATATTTGATATAAGATGAAGTTTGATTACGATGTCATAGTTATCGGAGCAGGTCACGCCGGCTGTGAGGCTGCCGTGGCTTCGGCACGTCTCGGTGTCGAGACGCTGCTCATAACAACCGATCTCAACAAGGTGGCACAGATGTCGTGCAACCCTGCCGTGGGCGGAATTGCAAAGGGTCAGATTGTGCGTGAGATTGACGCCTTGGGAGGGCAGATGGGTATCATTGCCGATAAGACAGCTATCCAGTTCCGTATGCTCAACCGCTCCAAGGGTCCGGCGGTGTGGTCGCCCCGTGTGCAGAGCGATCGCAGCCGTTTCATCGACGAATGGCGTAAGGTGCTTGAAAATACTCCGCACTTGTCGCTCTTCCAGGATATGGTGGTGGGTTTTGAGTTTGAAACTGTCAATGACAAGAAACAGATAAGCGGAGTGGTGACCGCGCTTGGCTTTAAATTCACTGCCAAGAAAGTTGTGCTCACTGCCGGCACGTTTCTCAACGGACTAATGCACTTCGGAGCCACACAGATTGAGGGTGGCAGAATCTCGGAACAGGCTTCGAAGGGACTGACTGGGCAATTGCGTGAAATCGGTTTCTCGGCTCTGAGAATGAAGACGGGCACGCCGGCACGAGTGGATGCTCGCTCGATTGACTTTTCAATGACGGAACGTCAGGATGGCGATGACAAGGTTACGGTCATCGCTTCGGAGGATTCTACGGCTGAGACAGTGGTGGAACTTGTGGAACGGGATTTCCATAAATTCTCTTTTCTCCCTTACGTGGAGCGCACGCTCAAACCACGCAGTTGCTTTATAGTACACACCAACCCGGAAGTACATGCTATACTGCATGACAACTTGGAATACTCACCTCTGTATAACGGACAGATAAAAAGTATCGGTCCGCGTTACTGTCCAAGCATAGAGACGAAGATTGTCACGTTCTCCGATAAGGAGAGTCACCAGCTTTTCCTCGAACCGGAGGGGGAGACCACTCAGGAATTTTACATAAACGGCTTCTCAAGCTCTTTGCCTTGGAGAGTGCAGCTCGAAGCATTGCAGAGAGTGCCGGCACTGCGCGATGTGCATTTCTATCGTCCCGGCTATGCGATAGAGTATGACTATTTCGATCCGACCCAGCTGACTCACGACCTTCAGACAAAACTGGTGGAGGGACTGTATTTCGCGGGTCAGGTGAACGGTACCACCGGATATGAGGAGGCGGCAGCCCAAGGACTGATGGCAGGAGTGAACGCAGCTCTCGCAGTGAAGGGTGAGGCACCGTTGATTCTTGGACGCGATGAGGCGTATATCGGTGTGCTGATCGACGACCTTGTTACGAAAGGCGTGGATGAACCTTACCGTATGTTTACCTCACGTGCCGAATACCGTATACTGCTCCGGCAGGATGATGCCGATATGCGTCTCACTCCAAAGGGCGCTGCCATAGGGTTGGCAAGCGTGGAGCGTTTGCAGGCTATGGAGACTAAAAGGGTGGAGCGTGACAGTCTTATTGAGTGGTGTGAGAATTTCACCGTCAAGATGGGAGAGAAGATAAATGCCCGATTGGTGGAATTGGGCACGACTCCGCTCTCGGCTTCAATCAGACTTGTGGAGCTTTTGAAGCGTCCGCAGCTTAATTTCGAAAATCTCTCCAACATCATCTCGCGTCTTCGCCATCGCATAGAGGAGCTGCCTGAACTGAGAAGGAGAGAGATAGTGGAGGCTGCCGAGATACTCATAAAGTATGGTGGCTACATAGCCCGAGAGAGAGAATTGGCAGAGAAGTCGAAGCGTCTTGAATATGTGAAGTTGCCCGATGGAATCGACTATAATTCGATATTGTCGCTCTCTACAGAGGCTCGGCAGAAGCTTACGGCTATCCGTCCTGCCACCATCGGTCAGGCTTCGAGAATACCGGGAGTATCGCCTGCCGATATTAACATTCTACTCGTGCTGCTTCATCGGTGATGCCGAAAAAATGATGTTTCACGTGAAACAATTTTGAGGAACATCTCCGATGATATGGAAGAAAATTCAATTTCAGAAACAATAAATAAACAACTATGGAACTCGAACAACTCAAATCAATGATCCGCGATGTGCCCGATTTTCCGTCGAAGGGCATAATCTTCCGCGACCTTACTACAATGCTGAAAAACGGTGAGGCCCTTCAGGTGATGAGCCGTGAGCTTGCCGATCTCTACAAAGACAAGGGCGTGACAAAGGTGGTGGGTATAGAATCTCGTGGTTTCATCGGGGGCAGTATCCTTGCTTATGAACTTGGCTGCGGATTCGTGCCTGCCCGTAAGCCCGGCAAGCTTCCTTCGGTGACTGTGAAAAAGGCATACGCCAAAGAATATGGGGTAGACACTATCGAACTTCACAGCGATGCTATCTGCTCCGAGGATGTGGTGGTGATCCACGATGATCTCCTTGCCACCGGCGGCACAATGGAGGCTTGCTATGAACTTGTGAAGAGTATGAACCCGAAGAAGATTTACATCAACTTCATTGTAGAGCTGACAGCCCTCAACGGACGTGAACATCTCCCTGCCGACTGTGAGGTGACGACCCTTCTGAAATATTAATTCTTCCGATTTCATCGGTGAATTTCCGGAGAGAGTGGGGTAGTCCTCCGAGACTCCTGCCGATGCCGAAAAGTAAGTGACGGATGCCGAGCGGTGTCCGTCACTTCTAAAATAGAGCGTCCTCCAAATGGAGTGCCTTTCGCTTTCAAAACAAAATATTAAAGAGAAATAATCAAAATTATGAAACTTCTGCCACTGCTGCAAGATGCCAAGGAGGGAGCTTCCCATGAGGTTGCCAAGCCTGAGGAGGTGAAAGCAACCATTGATATGCTCCTTGCCGACACCGGGCGCGACATAGATAAAATGGGGAAATTCGACATCGAAATCGTGCCCGACAGAACTCGTGAAGATATTTTCAACAACCGTCCCGGTGAACATCTCCGTGAGAAAATACTGAATCTTCCGGAGGCTCCCGGTGTGTATATGTATATAGACCGCCACGGAAAGGTGATATACGTAGGTAAGGCGAAACGGCTCAAGCGAAGGGTCTCCTCCTACTTCAACCGTCGCCACGACACCGTGCGCACAAATCTCCTTGTCCGGAATATAGTGGATATGCGCTTCATCGTGGTAGGTTCCGAGCAGGATGCCCTCCATCTTGAGAATGCTATGATCAAGGCTTACCAGCCCCACTATAATGTGCTCCTCAAAGATGACAAGTCCTATCCCTGGATTGTCGTGACTAAGGAACTTTATCCGCGTGTCTTTATGACAAGGGAGCGGGATGTGGATGGCAAGTATTACGGGCCCTACAGCAATCCGCAGGCGGCAAAGGTGGTGCTCCAGCTCATCCGCGACGTGTATCCTCTGCGCAGTTGCCGGCACGCTCTCGATGAAAAGGGGATAGCGCGGGGTAAATTCAGGCTCTGTCTCGACTACCATATAAAGAAATGTAGCGGTGCATGCCGTGGACTTATCGCACCGGAAGATTATGCCAAATATGTGGCGCAGGTGCGGCAGATACTTAACGGCGAGACTGTGGTGCTTGAGAAATATCTGAAAGATGAGATGGCTCGTCTCAGTGAGGAATGGAAGTTTGAGGAGGCACAGGCGGTAAAGGAGAAGTATGAGATTGTAAAGACCTACAACGCGAAATCTGTGATCGGGATTGCCGACGAGGAGGATTGCGATATGTTTGCCTACGATGAATCGGGAGATGCAGCCTATGTGAACTTTATGCACCTTCATCACGGTGCCGTGGTGCAGAGCCTCAATATGGAGTTCAGGAGACGCCTTGCAGAGACCCCTGCCGAGATTCTTTCCCTTGCTATGGGGGAGGTGGCACGCCGGTTTGAGCGTAAGTATACCACGGTTATCGTGCCGTTCCTGCCCGACACGGAGTTTGAGGGCGTGGAGATGGTGGTACCCAAGCGTGGCGACAAGAAGAAGATTCTTGATGTCGGGATGAAGAATGTGCGCCAGTATATGAACGACAAGGAGAAGATGGCTGAGAAGATGGACCCTGAGAAGGGCGTGGAGAAATTGATGGAGCAGATGAAAAGTGATTTTCGCCTCAACGTTCAGCCGCGCCATATAGAGTGCTTCGACAACTCCAATATCCAAGGCACGAATCCTGTGGCGAGCTGCGTGGTTTTCCGTGACGGCAAACCCGCGAAAAAGGATTATCGCCATTTCATCATCAAGACTGTGGTGGGGGCTGACGACTTCGCTTCGATGAAGGAGGTGCTTCACCGTCGCTACTCGCGAATGATAGCCGAAGGAGAGCCGTTGCCGCAGTTAGTGGTGGTCGATGGCGGAAAGGGGCAGCTGAGTGCGGCTGTCGAGGCTTTCGATGAAATGGGAATAAGGGGAGAGGTAGCCCTTGTTGGCATAGCGAAAAGGCTTGAGGAGATATATTTTCCCGGCGACACATTGCCCCTCTATATAGATAAAAAGAGCCGTAGCCTTCAGGTGGTGCAACGCCTGCGCGACGAGGCTCACCGCTTCGGTATAACCCATCACCGTCTGCGCCGTTCAAAGGGACAGGTGCGCAGCGAACTCGACAACATAAAGGGAGTGGGCGAGGTCACAGCCAAGGCGCTCATAAAGGAGTTTAAAAGCGTGAAGCGTCTGGGCGAGGCTTCGCTTGATGAAATTGCTGCTGTGGTAGGTCCGGCAAAGGGTAAGATTGTATATCTGCACTTCCATCCTGAAGAGGAAAATGCTCCAGCTCCTGTAGTCGAAGAAGCAAATCAGCAATCAAAATAGAGCATTGAAAAAGAATAATCAACCTTCAATGCGTTATAGTAATAAATGGGTGCTTACAGACGTGTGAACGCATTTTGTAGCTCCCTTAAACATCAAGTTAACGAAAAGAAATCTTTGAAATATGAAGAAAGAGGAAAATAAGGGAGTGTCGCGACCCCGAATGAAAAAGAAAGAAATAGAGGAGAGAGTCATGAGATTCTTGGAAAAGGAGAATAAGCAGGCTTTCAACTATAAACAGATCGCATTCGCGGTGGGGGCTACAAATCCTCCCAACCGTATGGCAGTGATTAATATTCTTGAGGAACTCGCAGCCGCCGAACTTATACAGGAGGTGGCTCTTGGCAAATATAAGGCTATCACAAACCGTGGCACCGAGAACGTGGGTCTCTTCGTGCGCCGAAGCAACGGCAAGAACGGAGTTATGATCGACGACGAGATGATTATGGTGGCGGAGCGCAACTCTATGCACGCTCTTAACGGCGACAAGGTGAAGGTGGAGATTTCCGCTCAGAGAAGGGGTGCCGAGCCTGAGGCTAAGGTGATCGAGATTATCGAGCCGAAGGAGCAGGTGTTCATCGGTACGCTCAATGTGGAGAAGGATTACGCTGCGCTTGTCACCGATTCGAAGTTCCTTGCAGCCGACATCATTATACCACGTTCCAAATTGAAGGGTGGCAAGACCGGCGACAAGGCTATTGCCCGAATCGTACAGTGGCGCGACGAGGAGATGAATCCTCGTGGCGAAGTGGTAGACATCCTTGGAAAGAAAGGGGAGAACACTGCCGAGATGCACGCCATTCTCGCGGAGTTCGGATTGCCCTATAAATATCCGGAGGCTGTGGAGAAGGCAGCCGCCAAGATTGATGCCGGAATCACACCGGAGGAGGTGGCGAAACGTGAGGATTTCCGTGGCGTGACCACATTCACCATCGACCCGCGCGATGCCAAGGACTTCGACGACGCGCTCTCAATCCGTCAGCTTGCCAACGGCAACTGGGAGGTGGGAGTGCATATCGCAGACGTTACGCACTATGTGCATCCGAATACGATAATCGACCGTGAGGCGCAGCAGCGTGCCACAAGCGTGTACTTGGTTGACCGCACTATTCCGATGCTTCCGGAGCATCTATCCAACGGTATTTGTTCTCTGCGTCCGAATGAGGAGAAACTTACATTCTCTGCCATATTTGAGCTTGACGCGAAGGCGAATGTGCTGAATTATCGCATCGGCAGAACAGTGATCAAATCCGACCGCCGCTTCACATATGAGGAGGCGCAGGAAATAATCGAGACCGGCGAGGGAGAATTTGCTAAGGAGATACTTACTCTTGACAAACTTGCCAAGGAGCTGCGTCATCGTCGCTATGAGCAAGGCGCTCTCGAGTTCGAGCGCGACGAGGTTCGCTTTGAGATTGACAAGGACGGTCACCCCATCAGCGTTTACTTCAAGGAGTCGAAAGATGCCAACAAGCTTATCGAGGAATTTATGCTTCTTGCCAACCTTACAGTGGCTGAAAGTATCGGCAAAGTGCCCAAGGGAAAGAAGGCGAAATCGTTTGTCTACCGTGTCCACGACAATCCCGACCCTGAAAAGATCAACAATTTCTCCCTTATCGCTCTCCGCTTCGGGCATAGGGTAAAGACCGAAGGTTCGGCGAAGGAGGTCAACAAGAGTCTCAACCGTCTGCTGCGCGACGTGAAGGGCAGAGGCGAGGAGAATATGCTTGCTATGCTTGCCATCCGCAGTATGGCGAAGGCTATATACACCACCGACAATGTGGGACACTACGGTCTCGCCCTCGACTATTATACCCACTTCACATCGCCTATCCGACGCTATCCGGATATGATGGTTCACCGTCTGCTTGCCAAATATGCCGACGGCGCACGAAGTGTTGACAAGATGAAGCTCGAAGACCAGTGTAAGCACTCCTCCGATATGGAGCAGCTTGCTGCCAATGCGGAGCGTGCTTCCATACGCTACAAGCAGGTGGAGTTTATGCGCGACCGTCTGGGACAGATCTACACCGGCGTAATCTCCGGTGTGACCGAATGGGGCTTCTACGTGGAGCTTGATGAGAGCAAGTGTGAGGGTCTTGTGCCTGTGCGTGACCTTGCCGACGACTACTATGACTACGACGAGAAGAACTATTGCCTCATCGGCAGGAAATACCACAACAAATATGCGCTCGGCGACATCGTGAAGGTGCAGGTGGCTCGTGCTGACCTCGAGCGCAAGCAGCTCGACTTCGCTCTTATCACCGATGAGGGTAATCCCAACAAACCCATCGAGGAGAAGAAGAGCAAGAACCCTCGCCATAATCCAAAAGACAAGAAGCATAAGCAGCGTAGCCACGGTGGCAACCAGCGTCGGCAGGATAAGGAGTAATTCGGTGACTGTAAAAACCGGCGATTTCGATAAATGATCAATCAAGTAAATAACCCAAAAAACGTAACAATTCATAAGCCGCGTAATGATGAAGCGAAATAAGATGACGGCACTCTTGGGCGGCGCTCTTCTCCTTGCAGGAGGAGAGGCTGCCTTTGCCACAAACGATGTGATTGTCGCCACTGACGCATATACCTGGAAAGGCGA
>CAMWTL010000086.1 GCA_947177145.1 uncultured Porphyromonadaceae bacterium | reverse complement strand
GAACCTACAGCAGCAGAAGAAGTCACTATGAGTGGTATCATCATACCCGATTCAGCTAAAGAAAAGCCCCTTAAAGGAAAGATCATTGCCGTTGGCAATGGCACAAAGGATGAGCCTATGGTGCTTAAAGAGGGTGATGTGGTTCTCTACGGAAAATATTCAGGTTCTGAAATCGAATTCGAGGGAACAAAATATCTTATGATGCGTCAGGGAGACGTTCTCGCAGTGGTAGAATAAAAAAGGAATTTAAGAAATGGCTAAAGAAATAAAATTCAATATCAAAGCTCGTGAAGAGCTTAAGAATGGTGTCGACGCTCTTGCCGACGCCGTGAAAGTAACTCTTGGTCCTAAGGGCCGCAACGTAATCATTGAAAAGAAATTTGGTGCTCCTCATATCACTAAAGACGGTGTCACTGTGGCACGTGAGGTTGAGCTTGAGGATCCTTTCCAGAATATGGGTGCGCAGCTTGTTAAAGAAGTTGCTTCCAAGACAGGCGACCAGGCAGGTGACGGCACCACCACCGCTACAGTTCTTGCTCAGGCCATAATCAATGTTGGTTTGAAAAACGTGGCAGCCGGTGCTAATCCGATGGATCTTAAGAGAGGTATCGACAAGGCTGTATCCAAAGTTGTTGAGGGCATCAAGGCACAGAGCCAGGAAGTTGGCGACGACATGCAGAAGATTGAAAATATCGCTCGCGTTTCTGCCAACAACGACGAAGAGATCGGTCGTCTCATAGCTGAGGCTATGCAGAAAGTAAAGAAAGAGGGTGTCATCACCGTAGAGGAGGCTAAGGGCACAGAGACTACCGTTGACATCGTAGAAGGTATGCAGTTCGACCGTGGTTACATTTCACCTTATTTCGTCACTAACAGCGAAAAGATGGAATGTGAGATGGACGCTCCCTACATTCTTCTCTACGATAAGAAAATCTCCAACCTGAAGGATCTTCTTCCGGTGCTTGAGGCAGTGGCTCAGAGCGGACGTCCTCTCCTTATCATTGCCGAGGATGTCGACAATGAGGCTCTTGCAACTCTCGTGGTTAACCGTCTCCGTGGCTCTCTGAAGATTTGTGCCGTTAAGGCTCCCGGCTTCGGCGACCGTCGTAAAGAGATGCTTGAGGATATTGCTATCCTTACAGGCGGCACTGTCATCAGCGAGGTTAAGGGTATGCAGCTTGTTCAAGCCAATATCCAGGATCTCGGAACAGCTGAGAAGGTAACGGTTAACAAGGACAATACCATTATCGTTAACGGTGCGGGTTCTAAGGAGGCAATTGCGAATCGCGTTAACCAGATTAAGGCTCAAATCGAGACCACCACTTCCAACTACGACAAAGAGAAACTCCACGAGCGTCTTGCAAAGCTCGCCGGTGGCGTAGCTGTTCTCTACATCGGTGCTCCTTCAGAGGTTGAGATGAAAGAGAAGAAAGACCGTGTTGACGACGCTCTTTCCGCTACGAAGGCTGCAATTGCCGAGGGTATCGTACCCGGTGGTGGTACAGCTTATATCCGTTGTCTCCCCGCTCTTGACGAGCTTAAAGGTGACAATGACGACGAGAATACAGGTATCGCCATTATCCGTCGTGCAATCGAGGAACCCCTTCGTCAGATTGTTGCAAACGCTGGCGTAGAAGGTGCAGTGATTGTGCAGAAGGTTAAAGAAGGAACAGGTGACTACGGTTACAACGCACGCACCGACACATTCGAGAACTTCTTTGAGACCGGTGTTATCGATCCTGCAAAGGTCACTCGTGTGGCTCTTGAAAATGCTGCCAGCATCGCCGGTATGTTCCTTACTACAGAATGTGTGATTGCTGACAAGAAAGAAGAGACACCTGCCGCTCCTATGGGTGCACCCGGTATGGGAATGGGTGGCATGATGTAATCATAGACTGTTTAGACATACACTATTCAATTAAACGTATACAAAGGGAAAGCCGAAATCGATTGTGTCGATTTCGGCTTTCCCTTTGTATACACCTCCCCCATTACGCCGTTATCCGTTTTTTATAATCGAAAGCATTTGTAATTCGCTCTTAATTTGGCAACGTCAAAAAAAATCACTAACTTTGACCAAACAAATCTGATAATAATGAAATATCTGTCTAAACTCATCATATATCTCTCCATCTTCCTGCTTGCTGCCTGTTCATCCGGATTCGACAGCAAGAAGGCTCACGAGCTTCTCGAAAAAGAGAAGCTCACAACTGAAGACTATTCAGAATTGCTCGAAATCTACGAAAATGGCTTTGATGATGCTATCAAATTCTCTCAGGATACCTCAAAAGAACTCAATGCCGACCAAAAAGAGGAAATGATGTTGATTTTCGCTATCGGAATGAGGCTAAGTAAGGATGATGTCAATCTCACTGAGCAACAGCGCAAAGAATTCGAGCGTATAAATCTAAAAGGAACTGAAGAAGCCCCTGAATTGAAATGATCTCAATCAACAATCTTTCCGTTGAGTTCTCTGCTCATCCCCTTTTCACCGACATTTCATTTGTCATCAATCCCAATGACAAGATTGCGCTCGTAGGCAAGAACGGTGCGGGCAAGTCTACTATGCTCAAAATCCTTGCCGGGCTTATGAGTCCTACCTCCGGCTCTGTAAGTAAGCCGAATGAGTTGACCATCGGTTATCTTCCTCAGCAAATGAAACTGGCTGATGAAACCACTATTTTTGAAGAGACGAAAAAGGCTTTCAGTCGCCGAACCGCTCTTGAAGAAGAGCTACATATGCTCAACTCACGTCTCGAAGCCACTACAGATTTTGAAAGCGAGGAATATCAGAAGCTTTTCGATAGGATAGAGTTTCTTAATGATAGGCTGGCTGTAGACGATACAACCAATGTAGAAGCAGAAATTGAAAAGACACTAATCGGCCTTGGCTTTACCCGAAATGATTTCAACCGTCCCACAAGTGAGTTTTCCGGAGGTTGGAGAATGAGGATTGAGCTTGCAAAAATCTTGCTCCAGCGACCCGACGTGCTGCTTCTCGACGAGCCAACCAACCATCTCGACATCGAATCTATCCAATGGCTTGAGCAATTTATGCTTACTAAGGCAAAGGCTGTGGTGCTTGTAAGCCACGACCGAGCCTTCCTTGATAATGTCACAAAGCGTACCATCGAGATAAACTGTGGCAAAATCTATGATTATAAAGTAAGCTACACACCATTTGTACAGTTGCGTGACGAGCGTGTGCAGCAACAGATGCGTGCATATGAAAATCAGCAAAAGCTTATAGCCGACACTAAGGCTTTTATTGAGCGTTTCCGTTACCAAGCCACAAAGGCAGTGCAGGTACAGAGTAGAATCAAACAACTTGAAAAGATTGTACCTATTGAAGTTGATGAAGTTGACACTTCTCATTTACGTCTTAAATTCCCCCCTGCTCCACGCTCTGGCGATTTCCCGCTCATCGTGGAAAATCTTGGAAAGACATACGGCGACCATACAGTGTTTTCAGGTGCTGAATTTACATTGCGTCGAGGAGAGAAAGTGGCTTTTGTCGGTAAAAACGGTGAAGGTAAATCCACTTTGGTGAAATGCATAATGGGTGAAATTCCTTTCGACGGACACCTCAAGCTTGGTCATAATGTAAAAATAGGGTATTTTGCACAGAATCAGGCACAGCTTCTTGACGAGTCAATAACAGTGTTCGATACCATCGACAATGTTGCCACAGGAGAAATCCGCACTAAGATTCGTGACATTCTCGGTGCTTTTATGTTTGGAGGTGAAGCTTCCGATAAAAAGGTAAAGGTGCTTTCAGGTGGTGAGAAGACGAGATTGGCAATGATTAAGCTACTTCTGGAACCGGTCAATTTCCTTATTCTTGACGAACCTACCAACCATCTTGATATGCGTACCAAGGATATTCTTAAGGAGGCAATAAAAGCCTTCGACGGAACCGTTATTGTGGTAAGTCACGACCGTGAATTTCTTGACGGACTTGTTGAAAAGGTTTATGAATTCGGAGGAGGAGAAGTTAAAGAGAATCTTGGAGGTATTTATGATTTCCTTCGCAAGAAAAAAATGGAGAATCTTAACGAGCTTGAGAAAAATACCATTCAATTGTCTCAAAACGGCTCTCCCTCTGTAAGAACAAATTCCTCAGCCCTTTCCACGTCTTTTCCTGATGACCCGTCAGGCTCCTCGAAACAGGCTCGCCAACTCTCATATGCCGAACAGCGCGAACAAGAGAAAATGATTCGGAAAGCTGAAAAAGCCATTAAAACAGCAGAGGAAAGAATATCTCAGCTCGAAGAAAAGCAAGCTGAGATAGAGGCAAAACTTGCTTCCGGTGATGCCGCACCCGAAATTCTTGATTCATATGCCGACATTTCCCGCCAAATGGAAGTGGCTATGGAGGAATGGGAAAATGCCCAACAGGAATTTGATGAAATGAAAGCCTCTCTTCAATTACAATAAATTGCTTTTAAATATGATATTTGAAAATAATTTCTACGATATGAATTTTAAAAAGATACTTTTAGGAATGGCTGGATTGCCTATGATGGCTCTCGCCGCTATCCCCCACGGCATTGAAAAAGCGAATCTTGATCCAGCCGTGCGTCCTGCCGATGATTTCTACTTGTATGCTTGCGGAGGATGGATGAAGAATAATCCCCTCACTCCCGAGTATTCTCGCTTCGGTACATTCGACCAATTGTATGAGAATGCCCGAGTACAGCTTCAGGATCTGATTACAAACCTCTCCAGCAACCCTGACGCAAAGATAAAAGGTACAAATGCACAAAAAGTATGCGACCTTTATTCGTTAGGAATGGATAGTGTAAGATTAAATAAAGAGGGAGCTGAACCACTCAAACCTTTTATTGAGAAAATAGAGAATGCCGACATCTCTGAATTGGCAAAATTGATTGCCTGGATGCATAATGGACTCGGAGCGGCTTTCTTCTCCACCGGAGTAGGCACAGATGCCAAAAATTCCGACCGCAATATTATGCATATCGGTGAGGTAGGCTTAGGTCTTGGCGACCGTGACTACTATCTCGAAAAGAATGAAAACAACGACCGTATTCTCAAGGCTTATGAGAAATACGTGAAAAGGCTTATGCAGCTCATTGGCTATGATGAGAAGGCTCAACAACGTGTTTGGGATAATATCATTTCGCTTGAGACCGAATTTGCAAAAAACAAGATGTCTCGTGAAGAACGTCGTGATCCCCAAAAACGTTACAATTTGAAATCATATCAGGAAATTAAGGACACATATCCCAATTTTAACTGGGATACTTACTTTTCTGAACTTGGCATAGAGGGATTGACAGAAGCGAATATATCCAATCCTGCCTTCCTAAAGTTTATCAATGAACTTCTCCCTACACTTTCCCCTCAGCAAATCAAAGATTACCTCATCCTTGATGCAGTGTCTGACTCCACCGGACTCCTGAGCGATGATTTCCAGGATGCCTCCTTTGAGCTTTATGGGAAAGTTATGAGCGGGAAGGAAGAACAGGAGCCTCGTTGGAAACGGGCTATGACTGTCCCCAATTCAATGTTGGGTGAGGCTGTCGGCGAGCTTTATGTCAACAAGTACTTCCCCAACGAGAATAAAGAATACATGCTTACCTTGGTAGAGAATCTTCGCAAGGCTCTTGGAAAGCATATTGACAACCTTTCTTGGATGAGCCCTGAGACCAAAGAGAAAGCCCACGAGAAACTTGCCACTTTTACAGTTAAGATCGGTTATCCCGATAAGTGGAAAGATTATTCGGAGATTAGCATCGATCCCTCTAAGAGTTATCTTGAGAACGTATACGATGCTTCCGTTTGGTACACTCAGGATAACTATAAGAAACTGTTCAAACCTGTGGACAAGACCGAATGGCATATGACCCCTCAGACTGTAAATGCCTACTACAATCCTACTACTAATGAAATCTGTTTCCCTGCAGGTATTCTCCAAGCTCCCTACTTTGATTTGACAGCTGACGATGCACAAAACTATGGGGCGATAGGTGTAGTGATCGGTCATGAGATGACTCACGGATTCGACGATTCAGGACGGCAATTTGACAAAGATGGAAACCTTGTAAATTGGTGGAAAGAAGAAGATGCCGAACGCTTCACAAAATTGGCTGATGCACTTGTTGAGCAGTTCAATAAGGTCGAGGTCGCACCGGGTGTCTTTGCCAACGGCAGATTTACACTTGGAGAAAACATAGCTGACCAAGGTGGCTTGAGAGTTGCATTGACAGCCTATCTCGATTCTATGGAGGGTAAGGAGATGCAAGATATCGACGGACTTTCTCCATTACAGCGCTTCTATCTTGCTTATGCCAATGTCTGGGCAGGAAATATACGTGAGGAGGAGATATTGAAGCGCACGAAGACTGATCCACATTCTTTGGGACGTAACCGTGTTAATGCTACTCTGAAAAATATAGCTCCTTTCTTTGAAGCGTTTGACATCAAGGAGGGCGATCCTATGTTCCTGCCGGAAGACCAACGTGTGATTATATGGTAATTTCATTATGAGTATCCGATAACAATTAATCAAGTATATGTACGGATTGATTGGCAAACCCTTGGGACATTCCTTCTCCGCGAATTTCTTCAATAAGAAATTCGCGGATGAAGCCATTCCGGAGCATTATGAGCTTTTCCCATTAGAGTCTATTGAACTTCTCCCTCAACTGCTCGACTCACATCCTGACTTAAAAGGACTGAATGTAACAATCCCCTACAAACAGCAGGTCATCCCTTTTCTTTCCGAGCTTGACAAAGACGCTGCTGAAATTGGCGCTGTCAATGTCATTAAAATAAGCCACGACGGTTCGTTGAAAGGATATAATTCTGATGCTATAGGGTTTCGTGACTCCATCTCTCCTCTGCTTCTT
The DNA here is from genome assembly GCA_947177145.1 of uncultured Porphyromonadaceae bacterium. Classification (GTDB taxonomy): domain Bacteria; phylum Bacteroidota; class Bacteroidia; order Bacteroidales; family Muribaculaceae; genus Lepagella. Next base: position 4,206 of record CAMWTL010000086.1, on the reverse strand, counting down.
CCGCATATGAGGCGTGCGCTTGTGCTTGGCACAGGGGGTGCCTCAAAGGCTGTGATTTATGTGTTGAGACAGCTCGGGCTTGAGGTGCTTAACGTGTCACGTAAATCTAAAGGGGAGATAGTGTCTTATAATCAACTCACTCCTGAAATCATGTCGACTCATCATGTCATTGTCAATACTACTCCGCTTGGCATGTGGCCCAACATAGATGAAGCGCCGGAAATACCCTATCATCTTCTTACTCCCGATCATCTCTGCTACGATTTGGTCTATAATCCCGAAGAAACATCTTTTATGAAGTGTGCCGCCCAACACGGAGCAACTGTAAAAAATGGTCTTGAAATGCTCCACGGTCAGGCGCTTGCAGCATGGAAGATTTGGAATAAACCCGATTAATTCTTTTGCCTATGCCCTTTCTTATCCCTCTCCTTGCTTTAATTATCGGCATTTTAATAGGCGACTCTATACAACTTCCGGCGTGGGGTTTGGTTCCCATGTTGGTAGCCTGTGCCTCATATCTCCTCATTCTTAAAAAGACATCCACACCTTTATTGGCTTTAAAACACAATAAACGCCATATGGTGTGGGTTTTTCTTATCTTTGCAGGTATCGGAATCTTCGACATTGCTTTTCATAAACCTACAATTTCTTCCTCTCAGCCGCCAAAGGGCTATATTTTGGCTGAAGGGGAAATAATAGAAGCAAAATCCTTTGCATCTGGTGATCGATTCGTGGTGGATGTCATACGTATGGTAGACACACTTTCACAGGTACGGACTTTCCATAATTTTAAGGTTCTGTTGTCGTCTGATGGATTTTCTGCCGATCCCGGCGATATTATTACCTTTATACCTCGGTTAAATCCCATCACAGATAATCCTAACTTCCGTCCCACCGGTTTCGCTGAACGCATGCACAGAGTAGGCATATACTTCACTACCCACGCCAAGGCAAGCGAAATCAACCTTAAGGGCTTTAATCATACTTTGGCAAACAGTGCTGTCGCTTGGCGTAACCGTCTTGTTGTAAAAATTGAGAAATCCTCACTCTCACGGCCAACGTGCAACTTTATAATCGCACTTCTATTAGGCGACCGCTCATTTCTTTCCGAAGAGGTCAGAGATACCTTTAGCAATGCCGGTGTAGCCCACGTTCTTGCACTTAGCGGTATGCACGTCGCCATCATTATGGGAATTATCTTGGCACTGCTTTTCCCTTTTAAGATATGGGGCTGGCACTGTATACGCTATATCGTTGCATTGTTGCTGGTGTGGGTATATGCTTTTTTCACGGGCATGTCGCCATCTACAGTGAGAGCATGCATAATGACTACTTTTGTCGTGGTAGCATTAATCATACAACGACGCAACAGCCCTGAGAACGCCTTGTTAGCTTCTGCCTTTATTATTCTGCTGCTAAATCCTCAATCATTATTTGACATAGGACTTCAGTTAAGTGTCCTCTGCGTAGGGAGTCTATTGCTTTTTGCAGGTCCTTTAAATCCTGTAAATCGTCATCGGCATCCGATGCTACATTCTGTTGTGGCTGCTGCACTTGTGTCGCTTGTCTCTACAGTCACTACATGGGTTGTTGTCTCATTCTATTTTAAATCCGTTCCCCTGCTTTTTTTACCTGTCAACCTATGTCTGTTACCTATATTACCTCTTTATATCTGTTTATCGGTTTTGTTCATCATCCTATTAATCTTCGGCATCGATTTCTCAGCATTAGCTTGGATTTTGAATAACGGATATAAGATCTTCGATTGGATCGCTTCTTACCTATCTGCCTTTGGCAATGCCACAGTTTCCTTTGATATTCAAATGCCGGTTGTGATACTCTGGCTTTTAGGTGTACTTATCATAGCTTATGCCATTAAACGTCGTTCCGATAAAAGTAAAATCATATTAGCAGGTGGGCTTTCACTCATGATTATTTCCATTGTTTCAATCCCGTTCTTAAATGACAAGCCAAAAGATGGCATAATATTCCAAAAAAGCAGCTCAGACATTTCCCTTGCCCTTTACGACGGAGCATATCCCCAAGTGTCTACAATGCCCAGAAACACCATTAGCCGCATAGTGCATAAAGGTTGCGAGATTCTATCAATCGACTGTAATGAAAACCTCGATTCTTTAGCAACTACACTTCTTTCATCACGTAAACAGCGCAAAAGGTACCTTATACTTGGAAGTGGTTTTAAAGGGACAACTTTAAAAGAGGTGCCCGGATTGGAAGGCTTTGACAAAATAATTCTCCATCCTTCTATGAAAAGAAAAATGGAGACAAAACTACGGCAAGAAGCCGTTGAAATAGGTTTAAATGCTCTCTATAGCCTACGAGAAGATGGTCCATTGGAGGAACTTCTTCCTGATTCTCTTCCAATCATCAAATAATCAAAAGCACTATTATTTGTTATAACATCATTCTTTTCCAAAACTTCACGCTTTAAACTTGAGGTTTTACTTGGATCATCAAATTGTGCTCCTCTTGCAAGGCGTCCAATTGAGAGAAGAATCATAACCATAGTAGCCATTATTATAATCACTAATAATATTTGTATAATTGTCGTCATAGCATAGAGTATTAAAAGATTGAGAGCTAACATTATCGCTATCTCTTGTCTTTATAACATCTTTGTCCCCCAAAAAGATTAATCTCTGTGATATTTTCTCTTGAAATTTTTCTTTATCGCCACAAAACTTGTTCATTGATACCAATAATATTAATATAGCTTCAAATGATTTTCGAATTGTTTCTTAAAAAGCTACTACAACGCAGCATTAGATTTAGGCTGGACTTCTATCCTGTTACTATAGAGCTATAACTAAAAAAAATTTAAAAAATTTAATATTTTTCAAAACCTTCCGGCTCGAAAATGTGTTTAATAAGCAAAGAAACACAAAAACAAAACATATTTCTCTAAATCTTAAATTAAATCGAGTTATGAAAAAATCAATTTTATTCCTGGCTGCCCTGGCTGCCGTATCAACCGGTTGGGCACAGAATCTCTCGAAGAACGAAGCGAAAAGCCTACAGGCTTTCATCAGCCAGCCCGCTGCCAATGGTGGCACTAACGCTCAGGCTCTCGGCTTCACCGGCAACAATGTAGCTAATCTCCCCGGCATTACAGTATCTAATGGTCACGTAACTGAGATTAAGTGGGACAACAAGCAGCTCGCTGGTACACTTGACCTCAATAACTTCCCCGCACTTGAGAAATTGGATGTAAGCGGCAACAAGCTCACTGCCCTTTCTGTCACTTCTCCTTCCGTAACAGAGATCAACGCTTCAAAGAACCGTCTCTCTGAGGCTCAGTTCGACACCCAGCAGCTCCAGGTGCTTAAGCTCAATCGCAACCGCATTGGTGAAATCAACCTCACCGGCACACCGCTCATCAAGAAGCTCAACCTTGCAGGCAACCATCTCGTATCACTTGATGTGAACAATGCAGTCAACCTCACTTACCTCAACGTAATGAGCAACAAACTTGAGCAACTCAGCGTAAGCAACTGCCAAGATCTTAAGACTCTCTACGCAGGTTACAATGACCTTAATGGCATTACTCTTGCCGGTCTCGCCAAGCTCCAGAACCTCAACCTTCAGGGCAACAAGATCCAGCAGCTCTACATTCAGGATCTTCCTGCTCTCAACACTCTCGCAGTGAACGACAACCATATGACTGCTCTTGCTATCAGTGGTTGCAAGGCTCTCAACGACATCTTCGCTCCTTATAACGACCTCACCACTTTCACAGTGTCTGACGTGCCTACTCTGGCTTTCGTTAATCTTGAGTGGAACGACCTTACTTATGTTGACTTGAGCAACCTTTCATTCCTTCAGAGAGTTAACCTCAGCAACAATCAGCTCCAGACTCTTGATGTCAGCTTCGACCCCCTCCTCACCTATCTGAACATCAACTATAACGTCAACCTCACTGACCTCCGCACTATGGGTGACACCCAGCTCCGTCAGATTGTTGGCGAATGGACAAACTTCAACGATCCTGAAGCTTTCTAAAATATCATCCTGCTGAATTCAGCAGTGAAAACAGAAAATCCACCGAGCCGGAAAGGTGGATAGATTAGAGAAAACAATGTGAAGGTGCTCCCGAAAGGGGCACCTTTTCGCGTCGTATAACCCTGTATATAGTTTTTTCATATATCCGTATTCAATTTTTCTTATGTCGAAATACACATATTTATA
>CAMWTL010000085.1 GCA_947177145.1 uncultured Porphyromonadaceae bacterium | reverse complement strand
ATCCGCTATGGCGATATGAAGAAACAGCTTGCCGAGGATATGCTTAAGGTGACGCTTCCTATACGTGAGCGTATCCTCGATATCCGGAGCAACGACGAATATCTATCGAAAGTGGTGAAGAGCGGAGCCGAAAGAGCACGTGCCTACGCTGCCGACACTTTGAAGGACGTAAGGGAAATAATGGGTATCCGCAAGATCTGATGGTGCTCAATTGGATTTGGATTGCATTCTTTGCAATCGCATTCTTGATGGCCGCCGGAAGCACCATAGCATCCGGCGACCTTTCAATATGGAGCGACATAATGAACAGCTCCTTTTCGCAGGCATCTTTTGCTTTCGAGATTTCATTGGGTCTCACCGGTGTACTCACCCTTTGGATGGGCTTCATGAAGATAGGGGAGCGTGGGGGAGTGATAGAGTTTTTCGGTCGTCTCATCAGTCCGTTTTTCTCACGCCTATTTCCCGGCATACCCAAGGGTCATCCCGCGATGGGCGCCATCTTTATGAATATCTCTGCAAATATGCTTGGTCTTGACAATGCCGCCACTCCTATGGGGCTGCGGGCTATGCAGGAGATGCAGAGTCTCAACGAGAAGAAGGACACTGCCACCGATGCGATGATTATGTTCCTCGTACTCAATTCATCGGGTCTGTGCCTCATACCTGTGAGTATAATGATGTATCGAGCACAGGGCGGAGCAGCTAATCCTACCGATATATTCCTGCCTATACTTATTGCCACAGCCATAGCCACACTTGTCGGTCTAATAGCTCTTTGCATAAAGCAGCGCATTCGTATGGACGGTGTGATTTGCAGTTGGCTTTTGGGCATAGCACTCGTGGTAGCACTCGTGGTGTGGTATTTCTCCACTCTCTCTGCCGAAAAGATGGAGACTTATTCAACCTTTATCGCCAATTTTGTGCTGTTCAGTGTGATTATCTCCTTTATAATAGCCGGGGTCAGAAAGCATATCAATGTCTACGACACCTTTATAGAGGGTGCGAAGGAGGGTTTCAAGACGGCAGTGATGATTATACCGTATCTGGTTGCGATTCTTGTTGCCATAGGTATGTTTCGTGCCTCAGGTGCCTTGGATCTTTTCACCCGGTGGGTCGAGAGCGGTGTCAATGCTTTGGGTTTCGATTCGCAGTGGGTAGGAGCACTTCCTACAATGCTTATGAAGCCGTTGAGTGGCAGTGGCTCATGTGCGATGATGCTCGATGTGATGAAAGAGAATGGTGCTGATGCCTTTGTGAGTCGTGTGGCAGCTGCTGTGAGAGGTTCGACTGATACCACTTTCTACATACTCGCTGTCTATTTCGGCAGTGTCGGGGTGATGAAAACCCGTTATGCTGCCGGATACGCTTTGCTTGCCGATCTCACCGGTGCGGTGGCGGCAGTGGTGGTGGCTTATTTCTTCTGGGGGTGAGCCTGAGGGAGTGTAGAGAGCTACATTTAGCCAAATTAAAAAATTTTTTAAAAAATATTGAAAAAATGTTGTGGGTATGAAATTAAATCTGTAATTTAGCGGTGTGGAAGTCCTTTTGGCAGTTAGGGGATTTCCGGTATGCTAAATTTGATAAATAGTGTAAATGTCCGGAGATGTCCGGACAGACGAAGATATAAGAATACTTTTTAAACATTCGTTGACTATTTAAACAACTATTTAGACCTACATCGTGAATTATTTCTGCGTCGGCGTCCGCGAAGGTCTCCGACGCCATTTTTTAACCATATAACCTGATATCTATGACAATCAACCAGACAACCAACGGCTTACGCCGACATAAGAGGGTGGATGTGGCAGATGTGCTGCGCGGTTTCGCAGTGATGGCAATCATATTGCTACATTCCATCGAACACTTTAATTTCTATTCCTTTCCCGACACCTCTTGGCAGCCGGGCTGGCTTAATTTCCTCGACAAAGCCATTTGGGACGGACTTTTCTTCGCTTTCGGCAGCAAGGCATATGGAATCTTTGCATTGCTTTTCGGATTCAGTTTCTTCATCCAGGATGACAATCAGAAGATGCGTGGCAAGGATTTCCGACTCCGTTTTTGCTGGCGACTATTCCTGCTCTTCCTTTTCGGACAGCTCGACGCGATGTTCTTCACCGGAGAGATATTGGTACTGTATGCTTTGGTAGGTTTTATACTGGTGCTTACTTGCCGCCTTTCAACACGTACCCTTATCCTTATAGGTGCTTTCTTCATCCTGCAACCCATATGTATCTACCAAATGATACGAGCCGGCTTGGATCCCAACTATGAGATATTAAAGATAAACTCCGGACCATATTGGGGTGCCACTTATGCAGCCCAGACTGAGGGTACGTTTCTTGAGATGGTGAAAGTGAATCTATGGGAAGGTCAGCTTGCCAGCTTAGCTTGGGCTTGGGAACACGGTCGACTCTTGCAAACTGCCGGACTTTTCATCTTCGGTATGCTGATAGGACGTTCCGGGTGGTTTAAGAAGGAGTATCTGCCACAGTGGGGCAAGGTGTTAGCTCGTGCCATTCTCGTTTACTTCCCGCTCAGCGGCATCTATAATATGATGGGCAACTACATATCGAATCCCAACTTTATGACCCCGTTCAACATATTGGTTTCATCGCTTACCAACCTATGCCTGATGCTGATGTGGGTTTCGGGATTACTTTTTGCCTATTACCGCACCGATGTGCTTAGTCGTCGCCTTTCCCTGCTCATCCCTTACGGACGTATGAGTATGACCAATTATGTCACGCAGGGCATCATCGGTTCCGCGCTCTATTACCATTGGGGACTTCATCTCCAGATGGGCATAACCGGCAGCGTACTGATAGGTATAGCGATATTCCTTGTTCAGTGGTGGGCATGCCGCTGGTGGATGAAGGCGCGTAGCCACGGACCGCTCGAATACGTCTGGAAAAAAGCCACCTGGGCAATCTAAAACTTGGACGGTATAAATTGTGCTGGTGTCATTTCATCTTACGACAAAGTTTTCCCGAAAAGAAATACTTCAAGTGTGGAAGCAACGATTTTAGGGATCGGTTATGCCCGGTCGGAAAGAGCAGTCATTCGACCGCTCTTTTTTATTTAGTATAATATTGTAGTAAATTATGTATCAGAGGAATAGCGTATGCTGGAGACGTTGGGATTCTTGATGGTTGGGGTAGACATATTAAGGATGATTTCGTTACAGTTTGAACGGATTTCTTCCCATTTGTCAGGGATAAAAGTAGTGTCGGTAATGGTGATGGTCAAGATGTTGCCAAGTGATAGGGAAAAGGGGAATGGGGAGTCGGATATTGTACCGATTACATACCAATCTTGAAGATGTTGCTTCAGACAATACGGTTGAATCCTTATCTCTTTCGGGAAATAGCAATTTGGAAGTAAGTATCTGACTATGAGTATGCGATTTTCTTTGATGGCTTCGATTATAGGGGGTATATGGTTAAATCCACCGGATGATTGTTCAAAAATTATTCTTTCATTGAGTTCCTCTCTTCCGGCGAGGTGAGTAAGGGCTGCCAAACCGGTAAGAAACCAAGTATATATGGAGGGATTGATTAAACTCTCTGCGTTTTCAATGAAATATGTATTACCCTTGTTGTGATGGCAACCTATTTCTATACCGAACAATTTATGGATAGCCTTCTTGTAACGAAAGAAAGAGCCTTCTGACAATTCACCTTCCGCTTCCATTCTGGTAGAGGTATCTTTAAGCCAAAGTTGGTTTATGTCCTTTAAGGTAATTCTTTTGGCTTGGAGGATAGTATTTATTAACCAAAGATATTTTTGTATTTGTCTTTCTGAAGATGCCATTGTGAGGGTATGGTGTTAAGGGAATTGTTATTTACTATTCTGAAAGAATCGATTGAAGTAAAAAGAACTAAAAAGGTAAATCCTCATCCTCAAGGTGAAAGGTTGATTTCGCAGATGATGAGTGGGATTTTGCATTTATTGCCGTTCCTATGATGTGTCTGCATATACTGATGGTCAAAACCGTCCTTCACTTTGATTCCGCACCGTTCACAAGTGAATTGACGGTTGGCACGATATGCCATTGAGATGCGTTCCCAATCTTTGACTGTATTAAACATTGTCAGAGTTGATTAGAGTAGAAAAAATCATCTCTTGATAAGAGATTTGGAGACTACTCAAATAATTTTTAATTAGAATCTTATCTTATTTCGATTACTCATTTACTAAACATTTTTGTGATTTAATCATCAGATTAATGTAATTACGAGAAAAAATTGATTTTCTAAAGCGCTGATATGTTGAAAATAATTTGTAATTTTACGGAGAAATAACCATCTCTTATCAAGAGATTTGGAAAACTGCTCAACGATTAAGCCTCTGATTTCAGTCTGAAATCAGAGGCTTAATCGTTGGTTTATATTGGTAGATATAGCGATACGGTTAGATTGAGTTAAGGATGAGGGAGTTGGCTTTATTTGTGTCGGGATTCCTGATGATTGGCAGTAGATACTCACTTTTATTTTCGGGGTATTTATCGAGGAGACTCTGCATATCCTTTGTCCAGTTTAAATTTCCTTTTATCTTTTGTGAGTAACCCTTTAACGTTCTCCATTACAAAGTATTTTGGACAAAGTTTCCGGATTACATTAAGATAATGTATGAATAAGTTATCTCTTTTATCAAAGCGTTTGCGACGGCCGGAAAGACTGAACGACTGATAACTGTTCCCTCCTGTGTGCTCTTTGATTGTGGGGTATGGAGGAGGGTCGGAATTTCACTTTTAAAGAAGCCATAATTACGGAATATTGATTTATGCTTTAAAATTAAAAGGACGTGCCAAAACCTTATGTTTATTCTGAACCTGACTCACGCTGAATTTATACTTTGTATTATAAATATTCTTCCGTAAATATTTAGAAGCAAGGTGAGGAGAGGTTTTGAAATATTTCGTAATTTTGCAAAAGGAGAAGCAATTTAATGCTGCTGCGATTAATGGCAATTAATGCTTAATTGAAAGTAAACAAGGATAGAAGATTGAAAGTAAACCAAGGATAGAAGTCTTTTGCAAAGTTATATGGATGTGATTAAACAGATATTGAAGATGGTCGGCGGGCTGGCGATTGGCATCGTTGCCGGATTGGCGATAGCCGCCGTGATGATTGTGCTTTTTACCGACACCTCCTTTTCCGAATATATGACTAAGCTCAGGTCAGTGGAATTTTCAGAGAGTATGGTAGCTGCCGGTGTCGGACTCTTGGCGTTTTGTGTCGCGTTGGTGGTGCTGATTCCCATCCACGAGTTAGGGCATTTGGTATGCGGACTTCTGACCGGCTACCGGTTTGTGTCATTCAGGATATTCAACTACACATTTATCAGAATCAACGGCAAGGTAAGGATGAAAAAGTTTGCCATAGCGGGGACAGGCGGGCAATGTCTTCTTGACCCTCCCGAAGTACCGTATAATAAAGTGCCTATGGCATGGTATAATGCCGGAGGCGTTTTGGCAAATTTAGTAGTATTGCTGCTTATCTTGCCATTGTTGTTTCTGAAACTACCGCCCCTATGGAGTACTGCCATCTTTATCTTTTTTCTGGTGGATGTATGTATCATACTTATTAATGGCATACCTATGCAAGTCGGTGGTGTCGGCAATGATGCCTACAATATGCTACTTCTGCACCGTAGCCCTGAAAGTAAACGTGGAATTGTGACACAGCTACGTTCAAATGCTATGATTCAGAACGGAGTGCGTCCCAAGGATATGCCAGAGGAATGGTTTGAGGTGCCGACAAACGTAGACTATAAGAATGTGTTTGAGGTAACAATTCCATTGATGGCTGCCTCCAGACATATTGATGAGATGGATTGGGACAAGGCACGGGGCGAGATGGAAGCCCTCTACTGTCACCGCGACAAGATTATGCCTCTTTACGTGAAGGAGATAGCTTGTGAATTGGTTTACCTGCTGCTTATATCAGGTGAGACGGCACGTGCTTCCGAACTGCTTGATAAGGATTTGAAGAAATACATTGAGACGTATCGTAAAGTTATGTCGTCGAAAGAGCGGTTGCTATGCGCGGTGGCGCTTCTCATTGACAATGACAGGGCAAAGGCTCTTGAGATATATGAAAATCTCAAAAGTCGTAAGGACGATTACCTGCTGCAAGGTGAAGTGAAGAGCGACCTTGCCCTGATGGAGGCTATGCTGAATATTTAGTTTTGATAGGGGAAAGATGAGGTGAGAGATGAGGGTTGATTCTGTGCCTCCGGATTATTCCATTTGGCAATCTCTGTCTGTAGACTGATCTTTAAGTCGAAAAAGAGGTCGAATATCTTTGCAAGATATTTGTCGGGATTGGGGAGTTCGGGCAAGAAAATCATATCCATCTTGCTCTGTATCTCACGGATGCCGTTTTTGTCGGGCTTGGATATGACGATGGTAGGACCGATGCCGAAATTGGCACTGTTGATCGACTCGATTATGAGCGGCAAATTGGTGTCGAGCACATTCACCTCGAAATAGGGTAAATCCCAGATTCTGATAAAGCTCTTGTCTTGCACTATACAGAACGCCTCACCTTGATATTTCAGATATATGTTGTTGTCGTGTTCGGATATGAATGCCTGGCATCCGATTTTCTTGATGGTTTCCATGAGAAAATCCCGATACTTAAGCCTTTCTTTCTTTTTATTGTCCAATGTCTCGGCTGAAGAGGGGGCATCTGTCGTATCGTTATGGGGTGTGGAGACCGTCGGAGCAGCTGTTTCTGTTTTTTCGTCGGTCTTTTTCTTCTGCTGAATCCGATCGCCTACATAGAGCACCAATAACACTAAACAAAGTAAAAAAGTAATGTAGCTGATGATGTAGCCCATAACGTTATAGGTTTGTTGTAAAAAACATCTCCCTTTCGGGGAAGCGAGTGATGGAATCCTCGAAAGGGAGATGAGGGATTGTAAATCTTATTTATTGACGGAGAGCGGCAAGTGCAGCTTGGATAGCTGCGATTTTCTCAAGAGCATCGCTCTCTTTCTTACGTTCGAGAGCCACGACTTTCTCCGGAGCGTTGGCTACGAATTTCTCGTTCGACAGTTTTTTGCGTACAGAGTTGAGAAATTTCTCGTGATACTCCAGGTCACCTTCAAGTTTCTTGATCTCCTCTTCCACATTGATGTTGGCGGTGACGGGTATAGCATATTCAGTAGAGCCTACTATGAATGACACTGCGGCTGCCGGTTTCTCGTTCACCTCACATATGCCGGAGAGATTGCCCATCTTGACGAGTATGCTGTCGAGATATTCGTTGTGAGGACCCTGTATGAGAAGTTCAAGGGCATCACGCTGCGGAATCTGCTTTTGCTTGCGCACTGTGCGTATGCCTGCAATGACCTCTTTCAGATGGTCGAATTTAGCAATTATCTCAGCATCGTAGCCGTCGGCTGTCGGCAACTGTGCGGTCATTATGCTTTCACCCTCCTTACGGTCGTAGAGATGTTGCCAAAGCTCCTCTGTGATGAAGGGCATGAAGGGATGGAGCAAACGAAGCAGGGTGTCGAAGAAATGGCGGGTTGCCTCATATGTCTCCTTATCCATAGGTGAGCCGTAAGCAGGTTTCACAACCTCAAGATACCAAGAGGAGAACTCGTCCCAGAAGAGTTTGTAGATAGCCATAAGTGCCTCTGAGATACGGAATTTACCCATAAGGTCTTCCACCTCGATAAGAGTACGGTTCATCTCTGCTTGGAACCATTCGATGCCTCTCTTGGCTGCCTCCGGCTGGGGACGAAGGTCATCTACCTGCCAACCTTTCACAAGACGGAAGGCGTTCCAGATCTTATTACAGAAGTTACGTCCCTGCTCACAGAGAGAATCATCATACATGATGTCGTGTCCGGCAGGAGCGGCAAGCATAATGCCCATACGCACACCGTCGGCACCGAATTTGTCGATCAATTCAAGTGGGTCGGGAGAATTGCCGAGCGATTTAGACATCTTTCTGCCGATTTTATCACGTACGATGCCGGTGAAGTATACGTTGCTGAAGGGTTTATCGTTGCAGAAGGCATACCCGGCTATAATCATACGTGCCACCCAGAAGAATATGATGTCCGGACCGGTAACGAGGTCGGTAGTGGGGTAGTAGTATTTGAAATCCTTATTCTCAGGATCGAGGATACCGTTGAAGAGGGAGATAGGCCATAGCCACGACGAGAACCATGTGTCGAGGCAGTCGGGATCACGCTTGAGATCGTCAAGTGTCAACTCCGGATTACCGGTCTTCTCGATGGCTTTAAGCAATGCCTCCTCCTCAGTCTCAGCCACTACGTAGCCCCCTTCAGGAAGATACCAGGCAGGTATCTGATGACCCCACCAGAGCTGACGTGAGATACACCAGTCTTTGATGTTGGTCATCCAATAACGATATGTATTCTTATATTTCGCGGGCACAAACTTGATGTAGTCGCTCTCCACGGCTTCGAGTGCCGGAACAGCGAGATCCTGCATCTTCACGAACCACTGCATAGATAGTTTAGGCTCAATCACGACATCCGTGCGCTCGGAATGACCCACCTTGTTTACGTAGTCCTCAACCTTCTCCACGAGTCCTGCCTTATCGAGGTCGATCATAATTTGCTTACGCACGTCGAAGCGGTCCATACCGACATACATACCTCCAGCCTCGGAGATGGTGCCGTTATCATTGAATATGTCGATGCTCTCAAGACCGTATTTGTCGCCGAGCATATAGTCGTTGACATCGTGTGCCGGAGTCACTTTCAGACACCCTGTACCGAAGTCCATCTCAACGTAGTCATCCATAATGATGGGCACTGAGCGGCCTACCAACGGCACAATCACACGTTTACCCTTGAGCCAGGTGTAACGCTCGTCGTTGGGGTTTACGCACACGGCTGAGTCACCGAGAATTGTCTCGGGACGGGTAGTGGCTACAACGATGTATTTGCCATCCTCACCCTCCACCATATATTTAAGGTAGAAGAGTTTGCTCTGCTCCTCCTTATAGATTACCTCCTCGTCGGAAAGGGCAGTGAGGGCTTTCGGGTCCCAGTTGACCATACGAACGCCACGGTAGATAAGTCCACGGTTGTAGAGATCGCAGAACACGTGCATCACGCTCTTGGAGCGTATCTCATCCATGGTGAAGGCGGTGCGTTCCCAGTCGCATGAAGCACCGAGTTTGCGGAGCTGCTGAAGGATTATGCCACCATATTTGTGGGTCCAGTCCCAAGCGTGGTTGAGGAATTCCTCGCGGGAGAGGTCGGTTTTCTTGATACCTTCCTGAGCGAGTTTAGCCACAACCTTTGCTTCTGTGGAGATTGCAGCGTGGTCTGTGCCGGGCACCCAAAGGGCGTTTTTCCCCTGCATACGGGCACGGCGCACGAGAATATCCTGAATTGTATTGTTAAGCATATGACCCATATGTAGCACACCTGTCACGTTTGGCGGCGGGATCACAATACAGAAGGGTTCGCGGTTATCAGGCTCTGAATGAAACAGTCCGTGTTCCATCCAATAAGCATACCATTTGTCTTCAACCTCCGTCGGGTTGTATTTAGTTGCCAATTCGCTCATGATCGGATTATGAGAATTAATCGTAATTTTTTGCAAAATTACTAAATTTTATCCTATTACACAATCACAAATCTTTCCCAATCACAAATCCGCACTATTTAATGATTCTGCCATCAATCCTTGTCATTGGGAAGGGGTAGAAAAGCCAGAGAATTCTTTAATTTTGCAGTTGGCGGTTGACAGTATGTCTCGCCCTGAAAAAAGTTGACTCATAAAAGAGTCAAATGATGATAAAATTTCAAAGCCTGCCGAGGCAAAAACGTCAGGAGATCCGCGAGGAGGTTCTCCGACTTTATGCGGAGACAGACCGCAGTTACGGAGAGATTGCCGAAGAATTATCGATTCAATGGCGCACGGTGGAATATATTATTCGTAACTTTGCATGCGAATTACCAACCGTTCCAGTCATGAGAAAGAAGAAACAGGACACGACGGCCGAAGACATCGCGGCTCTGAGAGCCGAGGTGATGCGTCTTCGCAAGGATCTGCGCCACGAGAAGCTCAGGGCAGAGGCTCTGGACACGATGATCGACGTCGCCGAGGAGATGTTCGGTATCCCGGTAAGAAAAAAAGCTGGTACCAAACAGTGAGACGCCTGTACGCACGGCATTCCGGCACATATACGGTGTCGGAGCTGTGCGGGCTGTTTGGTAAGAGCAAGCAGGCCTATTACAAGCATGATGCCGATGTGGAGATGCGTCGTCTGGCCATGGAGGAACTGGCGGTACGTTACATAAGGGAAATCCGGGAAAAGGACCGTGGCATAGGAGGCCTGAAGATCTGGATAATGTATGTCCGGGAGTTCGGGGCGGAGTCGGCGATAGGCAGAGACCGGTTCTGCGAGATATTCGACAGATACGGCTACAAGCTCCGCAGGCGCAGGCGCACACCGCGTACAACTGACTCCACACATGGGAATCCCACCTATCCCAACCTGACAAAGGCGCTGATTCCCACCAGACTTGGAGAGCTGATAGTGAGCGATATAACATATATGCCACTGATAGATACCGATACGGGAGAACGTACCTTCTGCTACGCGAGCCTTGTGCTGGACTCATATACCAAGATCCTGCTGGGCTACAGCGTGGGGCCGACCTTGGAGACCACATATCCTCTGGAGGCCCTCTATATGGCCATAGATGTGCTGCTGTCACATGGAGTGGATCTGTCTGCAACCATCCATCACAGCGACCGCGGCACGCAATATACGTCAGCCGACTATATCGAGGTTCTGCATCAATACAGGATACGCGTCAGCATGACGGAGTCCGGCAATCCCAAGGACAATCCCGAAGCCGAAAGAATAAACAATACCTTGAAGAATGAGCTTCTAAAGGACATGCTCTTCCACGACATGGAGGAAGTCAGGACGGCTATGGCAACCGCGGTTCCGTTCTATAACCTGAAACGCCCCCACCGAAGCATAGAGATGCTTACACCTGTCGAGGCGGCAGCGCGTACAGGCCGGTTTAAACGTGGATGGAAAAGCTATAGGGAACTTGCCATCGATAAAGTCCGTCAGGAGGATGGGGATGTCAAAAAATTTTTGTAACTTTGTGCCTATCCCTGGGCGGAGTTGACTGAGGG
>CAMWTL010000084.1 GCA_947177145.1 uncultured Porphyromonadaceae bacterium | reverse complement strand
CTGCAAAATATCGTAATTAGATATATAATTCAGGTCAATCATAGTTTAATATATTGCTATTTATACGCAAATATAGCAATAAATATCCATATACTAAACTATCTTCTTCCAAACTTTACCTTATTTTATATTAAGTTTGTCTCCGGATAAAGCAGGTTTGTCTCCGAGTGAAACAAGTTTGTCTCCGGGTGAAAGACCAGCATATGGATATCCCACCTCCGAATCGCCTCCAAAAGCACCTGTCCACAATTGTCAGGCCATCAGCTACAGACTGCAAAACCGTTACTTCAACTAACGTGGAAAAAACCATAGAAGTTAACTCGCTTACTACCTTCCACGTGTAGGTTGACTGCGTATAGCCTATGCCGAACTGTTATAAGCTGTATCCGAACCGTCTTTTTCCCATTCTGAACCGTTATAATTTATTTTTGAACCGTTATAATCCGATTTTGAACCAAGCTAATTCCATTTTGAACCGATTTAATGTTAAATGCCCCACCTCTTTCTCATTCTGTACCGAGTTATATTTTCATTCCGTACTGCTCCCTCTGTTCTTACCGTTCCCTCTGTTGGCAGTATGCCATAGAAAATAACCTTATTATGGTATTTTGTATATGAGAGAACTTTTGTAACTTTGCAGTGTCATCTTAACAGGTAAAATCTTAACATTAGAACTCCCGGCAGGAGGATAAAGTCTGCACATCGTCAGTCATGGCAAAAATCTACAACAGTCTCACCGAACTAATCGGCAATACCCCACTTCTCGAAGTCAAGAACATCGAAAAGGCTGAAGAACTTAAAGCCAAATTGATTGTCAAACTCGAATATTTCAATCCCGGCGGTAGCGTGAAAGACCGTATCGCACTCGCTATGATCGAGGATGCCGAGCAACAGGGACTGCTCAAGCCCGGTGGAATAATCATAGAGCCTACCAGCGGAAACACCGGTATCGGACTTGCTTGGGTAGCGTCAGTAAAAGGCTATAAGCTGATATTGACAATGCCGGAAACTATGAGCGCCGAGCGTAAGAACCTACTCAAAGCCCTCGGTGCTACACTTGTGCTCACTCCCGGAAGCGAAGGCATGAAGGGAGCTATAAAGAAGGCTCAGGAATTACAGGCTGAGAATCCCGGCTCTGTTATCCTCCAGCAATTTAACAACCCTGCCAATCCCGCTATGCACCGTCGCACCACCGGTGAGGAGATATGGAAAGATACCGACGGAGAGGTTGATATATTCGTGGCAGGAGTCGGCACGGGTGGCACATTGAGCGGCACCGCCGAAACTCTAAAAAAACATAAGCCCTCAATCAAAGCCATA
This sequence comes from uncultured Porphyromonadaceae bacterium, assembly GCA_947177145.1. Taxonomy (GTDB): domain Bacteria; phylum Bacteroidota; class Bacteroidia; order Bacteroidales; family Muribaculaceae; genus Lepagella. The sequence continues at coordinate 9,868 of CAMWTL010000084.1, read as the reverse complement.
GCCGTTGAACCCGCCAGCTCTCCCGTATTGTCAGGCGGCCAAGCCGGACCACACAAGATCCAAGGCATTGGTGCCGGTTTCGTTCCCGGCAATTATAAGAGCGAAGTGGTTGACGAGGTTGTGACCATAACTGACAATGAGGCAATCAAGGCCTCACGTCTCCTTGCCCAAAAGGAGGGCTTGCTTGTAGGCATCTCTTCAGGAGCGGCATTGGCAGCAGCCATCAAGGAAGCTAAGAAAGAGGAGAACGCCGGTAAAACCATAGTAGCACTTCTGCCCGATACCGGTGAACGCTATCTTTCCACCGTGCTTTACGCCTTCGATGAATATCCGGTATAACCCGTTACTAAAAATTTAAAATGATGGCAAAGTCTTTCGATTATACACCACAATCGTCAACTTTGCCATCATTTTAAATTCTCACAACCATATTCAATCTCTGCTTCTTCCTTAGGCTATTAAGAAAGAAATCCTTTATTCCACAAGCTTCAAGACAACATTTCCTCTTTCTAAAAAAACCAGTAGGCTAATGACACTGAGAAGGTACGCTGCTTGCCATCTCCATAATAAGAGGCAGTTGCCAGTCCGAGGTCATACTCCGCTTTAACGGTAAAATGGCTATAGCTTAGGTTTAACGCAAATGCCAACCCACCATCATTTCTGTTACACGGTCTGTAAGGAACACCTTCCGCGCCTGAGAACGTGCTCACCCTCTTCTCATAAGGCTGACCAAACGAATCTGTGCCGGAGACAAAAGTATGCCCACCTACTCCTACAGCGTAATACGCGCCAACTTCCGGCTTTACACTGAATTTCGAACCTAATCCGAATTTATACCCCACCATCAGTGGAATTTGGAGATAGTTCATCGCCTCAAATTTAACAGAGGTGATTTCACTACCCCACATATCCTTTCCGGATACGCTGCCACCCTTGCGGATATACGCCAACCCCGATTCAAACGAAATCCTGTTTCTGAGCATGCATTCCACTTCCGCCCCTAACTTGAAGCCGTTGTGACCGGTTGAGTTATACTCTTTAACGGCAAGAGTATTATCGACATAGCCTGCCTCAACACCGACATTCCAACTCTGTGCCATCATCCCTACGGGAGCCACAAGCAAGGCAGCGATAGCCATTTTACGTAAATTGATTTTCATATCTATTTCGTCTGTAAAAATTTATCTCTGTTTGTAGAATCACAATCCATAGCTCATACACCAGATCGTCCTGATGTTATGGAACTATATCATTCTGAGCTTATCGAACCATATAGTTCTAATGCTATCACACCAAATCGTTCTGACGCTACCGAACTATATCCTTCTGACCCTATCGAATCATATCATTCTGACCCTATGATGAAGAATAGCTGAAAAGGTCCTACGCAAAAACTGATTTTTTGGCAAAATTTTCAAAAACACATTAAAATTTGAGTAAATTTTGCATATTCGACAATTTTAGGGTAATTTTGCATAATCTTGAAACATTTACTCTTGAATATACGCTCTTTGCATATGCTCACAATCGCAATACAAAATAAGGGTCGTCTGAACGAAGACACCATTTCGCTGCTTGCCGACGCCGGCATCACAGCCTCTGCAAGCCACCGCAAACTGATTTCCGACGCCAAGGGTTTTCCCCTCCATGTGCTTTATCTGCGCGACGACGACATTCCACAGGCTGTAGCTATGGGAGTGGCAGACATCGGTATTGTCGGGCTGAACGAAGTGCTCGAAAAAGAGCAGGATGTGGATATTCTTATGAAACTCGGATTCGGTGCCTGTCGCCTATCGTTGGCTGTGCCCAATGCCGTTGATTATCCGGGGCTGAACTGGTTTGAGGGGAAACGTGTAGCCACCTCCTATCCCGTGATTCTGAGGAATTACTTCTCTGAAAACGGCATACAGGCATTCGTACACGAGATTGCCGGCTCTGTGGAAGTGGCTCCTGCCGTTGGTATGGCTGATGCCATTTTCGATATAGTGTCATCGGGCGGCACACTTATCCAAAACGGACTCCGCGAAGAGGACACTGTAATCCACTCTGAGGCGGTGCTGATTGGCAACCCTCACATCGACGCTGAGAAAAAGGCTGACATCGACAAACTTATGTTCCGTTTCCGCTCTATTCTCGAAAGTAAGGGTATGAAGTATGTGTTGATGAACCTTCCAAAAGAGAAAGTGCCCGAGGCTGTAGCCATCCTCCCCGGAATGAAAAGCCCTACTCTGCTGCCGCTTGCCGACGAGGCTTGGGTATCGCTCCACGTGGTGCTCCACGAAGACACCCTATGGGAAAAGATAGAGCAGCTTAAAAATATCGGCGCCGAGGATATTCTTGTGCTTGCGCTTGAGAATGTAATCCGCTGAAATCCCTTACCCTTTATCCTATACATAAAACATTTACCTCTTCCTCTATAATATATAATGCAGATAATCGACAATCCACCACGAAGCGAATGGCAGAAGCTCTGTGAACGAAACATTCCCTCCGACAGCGACATAGAACGCACAGTGGAGGAGATAATAGCCAATGTGCGCCAAAACGGCGACAAGGCTCTACTTGAATATGCCGAACGTTTCGACGGATTCAAAGGCGGTTCTCTCCTTCTTTCAGAAAATGAGATTTCATCGGCGGCTGCCAAGGTTAAGCCGGAAGTGGCTGATGCCATACGGAAAGCAGCTGCCAATATTGAGAAATTCCATCGCGCCCAACTGCCCCAGCCTATTGAGGTTACAACCACTCCGGGTGTTCAGTGCATCCAGAGAGCTGTCCCTATAAGCAAGGTGGGACTGTATATTCCCGGTGGACGAGCACCGCTTTTCTCCACAGTGCTGATGCTGGCTATTCCGGCTAAGATAGCCGGTTGTCGTGAGGTTATACTTTGCACACCTGAGAATGGACAGCATGGTATAGCCCCTGAAATACTTTTCGCAGCCCAACTATGCGGTATACACAAAGTAGCCCGTATAGGTGGCGCACAGGCAATCGCTGCAATGGCATTCGGTACGGAAACAATACCTGCCGTGCATAAAATATTTGGTCCGGGCAACCGATTCGTCACGAAGGCAAAGCAGATTGTAAGCCGTGTGACTGCCATAGATATGCCCGCAGGACCCTCTGAGGTGATGGTTATGTGTGACGATACATCCAACCCCTCTTTCGTGGCTGCCGATATGCTCTCCCAAGCCGAGCACGGTCCTGACAGCCAGGCAATAGCCGTATGTACCTCTTCTCAACTTGCTGAAAAGATAATGCACGAGGTGGAACGCCTTGCCAATATGCTTCCCCGTCGGGATTCGATTGAAGGGTCGCTCTCTCACAGTCGTGTAATTATCCTTCCCGATTCTGAGGATATGGTGGCTTTTGCCAATGAGTATGCCCCGGAACACCTTATCATTTCAATGCGTCATCCTTGGGAAATCGCATCTGAAATTACGGCTGCCGGAAGTGTCTTTATAGGCAACTACTCGCCGGAAAGCGCGGGGGATTATGCGTCAGGCACCAACCACACACTCCCCACATCAGCTTGGGCACGTTCATTCAGCGGAGTCAACATCGACAGCTTTATGCACAAGATTACCTATCAGGAGCTGACTCCCGAAGGTCTCAAAGAACTTTCGAGCGTAATCACCACAATGGCACACGCCGAAGGTCTCGACGCCCACGCCTTAGCAGTAGACATCCGCCTCACCAACCCTAAACCCTAAACCCCTCAATAAGAATACCCTAAGCTTTAAACCCTTAACCCTAAACACTTGAAAGATCCCTGCATATATATCCGAAAAAACATACTCTCCCTCGAACCCTATTCTACGGCTCGTGACGAGTTTAAGGGTGGCGACATCTCAGTGTGGCTCGATGCTAACGAATCGCCATATCCGAATGGTGTAAACCGCTATCCTGATCCTCACCAGAAGCAATTGAAGGAGGCGGTATCAAAACTTATGGCAATGCCGACCGAATCTATCTTTATCGGAGGTGCCGGAAGTGATGAAGCCATCGACCTCACCTACCGTATATTCTGTGAACCCGGTAAAGATAACGCCATAGCCATCACACCGAGCTACGGTGTATATAAGGTAGCTGCCGAAATCAATGACATTGAGCTGAGAGAAGTGCTTCTCAACGACGACTTCTCCCTGCCCGTAGAGCGTCTGTTGGAGGCTGCCGACAGTAACACAAAACTCATCTGGATCTGTTCACCAAACAATCCCACCGGTAACGCCTTTCCAAAGGAAGAAATTCTGCGCCTTGCCGACCGATTCAACGGAATGGTGATAGTGGATGAGGCATATGTGGACTTCTCTGATAAGGGAACACTGCTTCACGACATAACGGAACATACTAATATCATAGTACTGCGTACATTCTCTAAGGCGTGGGGTATGGCAGGGCTACGTGCCGGAATGGCTTTCGCTGATCCGAGAGTGATAGATTACTACGACCGTGTGAAGTATCCCTATAATATGAGTAGCCTGATTCAGCAGGAACTTCTAAAACGTATAGCCGAGGGAACAGGTAACAATATTACAGAGATAAAGGGAGAAGCCGAAAAACTTTCAAAGGCTTTGGCAGAAAATCCGAATGTGAGAAAGGTCTACCCTACCGACGCCAACTTCATCTTGATTCAGGTGGACGATGCCGATAAGGTCTATGCCTATCTCATATCACACGGTGTGATTGTACGCAACCGCTCACGTATGCCCCTATGTGAAGGCACTTTGAGAATAACGGTAGGCACACCCGAAGAAAATAAACGAGTGATTAAACTGATGGCGGACTATAAGCCATAAATACTTTAAAGCATATGAAAGCGATATTTATAGACCGCGACGGCACCATCATTCGCGAACCGGAAGACGAGCAGATTGACTCTCTCGAGAAATTGGAGTTTGTGCCCGGTGTCATATCCGCACTCCGTTCTCTATCGGGTAAAGGATATGAATTGGTAATGGTATCTAATCAAGACGGGCTCGGCACCGATTCATTTCCCGAAGAGACATTCCATCCTGCCCATAACAAGATGCTGACTACCCTTGCCGGAGAGGGCGTGGAATTTGACGACCAGCTTATTGATTGCAGTTTCCCGGAAGATAACCTACCCACACGTAAACCGGGCTTGGGTATGCTTACCGAATATATCAATGGCGATTATGACCTTGCCAACTCATTCGTGATAGGCGACCGTCTCACCGATATGCAGCTTGCCCACAATCTCGGTGCGCAGGGCATTATGTTGGCTGACCTTGGCGAAAATCCCCTTCCCGAAGGATGTGTGCTTGCCACTACCGACTGGCATAAGATTACCCTATTCATTTTGTCGCAAGGGCGAACTGCAACAGTTGAACGTAACACTTCGGAGACGCAGATATACGTATCTGTTGACCTTGATGGGCACGGCAAATCTGAAATCGACACAGGCTTGAAGTTTTTCGACCATATGCTTTGGCAGCTCCCCCACCATGCTGGCATCTCCCTCACGGTGAAATGTAAAGGTGATTTGGAGGTGGATGAACATCACACTATGGAAGATGTAGCGATTGCTCTTGGTGAGGCGTTACTCAAAGCACTCGGCGACAAGCGTGGAATAGAACGCTACGGGTTTGTCCTTCCGATGGACGAGAGCCGTGCAATGGTGCTCATTGACCTTGGCGGACGCATAGAGTTTCAATGGGATGTGACATTTACACGCGAATATGTAGGCGACACCCCCACCGAAATGTTTAAGCATTTCTTCCAGTCGCTCTGTTGCGCCTTGAAATGCAACCTCCATATAGAGGCTCATGGAGAAAATAATCATCATCTTATAGAAGGTGTGTTCAAAGCCTTTGCCAGAGCATTGCGCATGGCTATACGCCGTGATCCTTTCAGTTACGAACTTCCATCAAGCAAAGGTGTATTATGATAGCGGTAATAGATTATAATATGGGCAACATATGCTCATTAGGCAATGCCCTGCAGCGTCTCGGCGTGGAATGGCAACTTACTTCCGACCATAATGAGATCCGTAAGGCAAGCCATGTGATTCTTCCCGGTGTGGGCAATGCAGCTGAGGCTATGGAAAATTTGCGCCGGCTGCAACTGCCGGAGGTGATTTGGCGACTGCGCCGTCCTGTATTAGGCATATGTGTAGGTATGCAGGTGATGTGTCGCCATTCAGAGGAGGGCGACGCGGAGTGTATGGGCATATTCGATGCCAAAGTGCGCCGCTTTAAGGAGATGCCCGGTGTGAAAGTGCCGCATATGGGTTGGAGTCGTATTGCAAATCTTGATAGTAAACTCTTTAAGGATATTCCTCGCGGTTCCTACGTATATTTCGTACACAGTTATTACGCACCACTCTGCCCGGACACTATCGCCACTGCCCGACACCCGGAGATGTTTTCCGCAGCCTTGAAATATGAGAATTTCTACGGCTGTCAGTTCCATCCCGAAAAGAGTGGCGATGTCGGAGAGAAGATACTCAGCAATTTCATTAACCTATGATTGAGATTATACCTGCCATTGACATAATCAACGGCAAATGCGTGCGCCTCTCGCAAGGCGATTACAAGCAGAAAACAGAATATGCCATCTCTCCGGTAGAGATGGCAAGAAACTATGCCGATGCAGGTGTGCGTCGGCTACATCTTGTTGACCTTGACGGTGCAAAGGCTTCCCGACCCTGCAATCTTGACTCACTTCGGGAGATTGCTGCTTTAGGACTTCTCGACATTGAATGGGGAGGCGGGATAAAGAGCCGCCAACATCTTGAGGACGTATTTGAGGCAGGAGCCGGACACGCTATAATCGGAAGCTTGGCTGTGAAGCAACCGGAGCTTATGGAGCAATGGCTTAAGGAATTTGGGGGTGAAAAGATTATACTCGGAGCCGATCTGCGTGATGGAAAAGTTTCGGTGAGCGGATGGCTTGAAGATTCCGAACTGACCATCGATGATATAATCAACCGTTTCCTTCCCTATGGCTTGAAGGAGGTGATTGTCACCGACATCTCCAAAGACGGTATGCTGCAAGGACCCAACACACAGTTGTATGTTGACCTTGCCAATCGCTTTCCGGAAATTATCTTCACAGTTTCCGGCGGTATATCCTCAATTGAAGATATCGACGTGCTCGACAATCACGGTCTTCCCAGAGTGATAGTTGGAAAAGCCATCTACGAAAACCGTATCCCTCTTTCACTTATCAAATCTCGTCTAACCATAAACACTTCTTCCGAATGCCGGCAAAAAGAATAATTCCCTGTCTTGACGTAAAAAACGGTCGCACCGTAAAAGGTATTAACTTTGAAGGTCTTGCCGATGTGGGCGACCCTGTGGAACTCGGTGCGCGTTATACGGCTGAGGGTGCAGACGAACTTGTTTACCTCGACATCAGTGCCTCAAAAGAGGAACGTTCCACTTTTACCGACCTTGTACGTCGAATAGCTGAACGTATCAACATTCCCTTCACAGTTGGAGGTGGCATATCCTCAGTTGATGATGCTGCCCGACTTCTTGATGCCGGTGCCGACAAAATCACCGTCAACAGCGCAGCGGTGGCAAATCCTGACCTCATAACCGAAATAGCCTCGCGTTACGGACGTCAATTCGTAGTGGTAGCCATCGACGCGAAAAAGGTAGACGGTGTATGGCGTGTGACAACCCACGGCGGTTCCCGTCTCACCGACCGTGAACTCTTCTCTTGGGCGAAGGAGGTTGAGCAACGTGGAGCAGGAGAAATAATGTTTACTTCTATGGATCACGACGGTACTCGCAACGGTTACCCGTGCAACACATTTGCACGGCTATGCTCTGAGGTATCTATACCTGTAATCGCCTCAGGAGGAGCAGGAAGTGCCGAAGACATTGCTAATGTGCTGACCGACGGATGTGCCGACGCAGCACTGGCAGCCAGCATATTCCACTACGGCGACACTACAGTCAACTCCCTAAAACGAGAACTAAGTGATAAAGGAATCGAAGTAAGACTCTAACACTACTAACTACTCAATAAACACTAAACTATGACTTTCGATGATTTCCACCTTGACAAATGTGCCGACGGGCTTATGCCTGTCATTATTCAGGATGCCGTGTCGCTCAAGGTGCTTATGCTCGGCTATATGAACCGCGAGGCATATGAAAAGACACTTGCCACCGGACGTGTGACTTTCTTCAGCCGTACACGCGGAAAGCTTTGGACCAAAGGTGAAACCTCCGGTCATTTCCTCAACGTAGTGGAAATGTATCTCGACTGCGACGGCGACACGCTTCTCATTAAGGCTAACCCTATCGGACCAACCTGTCACCGTGGCACTGAGTCCTGCTTTGACACTCCTGCTCAAGAGGGTTTCATACGCAAACTCTCCAAGCTTATACAGCGTCGTCACGAGGAAATGCCGGAAAATTCCTACACCACCAAACTCTTTATCAAGGGAGTGAAAAAGATTGCCCAGAAAGTAGGAGAAGAGGCGGTAGAGTCAGCGATAGAGGCTGTCGATGGCAACCGATCACGCTTCATATATGAGGCTTCCGACCTTCTCTATCACTACTTAGTGCTACTCGAACAGATGAACGTCAACATAGATGACATCGAAAACGAGCTACTCTTCCGCCACTCCTGACCATAAAGTGCTTTAGCATTAACAGGCTTCCAACCTCAAATAAATCCACAACCTACTTATAATCAGTCTGACTCCTTTCACAATCGTCTTCGAATCAGTCAGATTTCTTCTCACTAAATTTCAAGACGATAATCGTTACGTTATCCCAACCGCCCCCTATAAGGGCAGACTGAAGCAGCGTCGTGGCAGAATTGAACTCTGCTGCCATTGTCTCCGCTGAAATCATTCCGCTGAGTCCATCGGAACATACTAAGAAACTGTCGCCGGGAATCACACGTGTAATCTTCACATCTACAAATGCCCCGGGCACTCCGAGACAATTGTAGATTATTGAGGAGGGCGTATCGGAATCAGATGTTTTCACCTGTTTGGAATGATCCACAGTAAGTTGCCTCATCGAGTCGTGACGTCGCCTATACGTGCGCGAATCACCGGAATTCAAGATAAGGGCAGTCTCACCGTAAATCAGAATCCCTGTGAGTGTAGTACACATCTTCACACCTGGGGAGGCGTTTATAATCTCCTCATTTATCTTGCGAAACCATTGCTTGACAGCCTGCACAAGCGCATTTTCATCCAGTCCTTCTGGCAGACTGTCAGTGAAATCCCTGAAAGATAGACACGCCATCTCAGAAGCCACCTCACCATTTGCGTGACCGCCAAGACCATCGCATACTATGGCAGCAAACTTGAAATCGCCTTCCGGAATCTCGAAAGAGAATGAATCGGAATCATCGCGCACTGTCTGCTGCATAACTAAGGCCATATCCTCGTTATTCTTACGATATAACCCGACATCGCTTATAACTTCATACGACAGTATCATACGGCTCTAAAGTCATAAAAATTACCGATCCTGACAATATCACCCTTACGGAAAGGCAAAGGAGAGAAACACCATTTTCCATTTACGGCAGTGCCGTTTCTCGACCCCACATCGGCAATTATCCAATGATCACCCTCCTTCTTCAGCGTGGCGTGGCTTGCAGAGATAAACTGCAAGCCGGCGAGCTGCGACGAATAAAGACCATAGACACGCCCAATCAACGCCCCGTCTACAAGTTGAAGCGCCACATTCTGCGCATCGCATACCAGCATTGTAGGAGCGTCATCAATTGCAGGTCTCACCGGCTGCTCCCCTCCACCTGGAGGTGTGACAGGCTGCTGTGCAAGGCTTTTAGCCTCTACAAGAGGTTTACCACATCTTCCACATCTTTTTCCCTCTCCTTTACCGGGAATCCTGCAATCGGGACATATATA
>CAMWTL010000083.1 GCA_947177145.1 uncultured Porphyromonadaceae bacterium | reverse complement strand
CAGACAACAGACGAATTCCTTAAGAAGAAGGTAAGGAGATAGGATTGTTGATAAGATTGTAGATTGATTTTCGGGAATATTGAGCCTTAAAGGATTATAAATGTTGTTGACATAGGGATAATTTGGCTGAGTCGTTGAAATTCACTAATTTTGTAGTGGTGAACAAGTATTCAATGAAAGGGACGAGCATTATACGCAAACTTAAACCGGAAACCTATGGCTCGGCATACCTCAGCCTCTTCAAACTGGGTATGCCTGTCTTGGTGACTCAGTTGGGCATCATTCTGGTGAATTTCGCCGATACGATGATGATTGGGGCGTATGGTGTTAATGAACTTGCTGCCGCAGCGTTTGTCAACAGTCTCTTTATAGTGGTCTTGGTGATGCTTATGGGCTTCGCGAGCGGTGTCACCCCGATTATCGGTGCGCTATACGGTCGTGGTGATCATAGGGAGGGTGGCTTAATGCTAAGAGCCTCTGTCCAGGTTAATGTCATCGTGTCGTTGGCGTTTATGGCTATTATGTCAGGGCTATATTTCCTGCTTGATTACTTCGGTCAGGATCCGGAGCTGCTTCCCATAGCTAAGGATTATTATCTGCTGATTCTTTGGACAATTGTGCCTATGGCGGTGTTCAACTGCTTCCAGCAGACTGCCAACGGCACCACAGATACGGCTACCCCGATGTGGATAATCATAGGTTGTGATGTCGTCAACATCATAGGCAACTATATGTTGATATTCGGCAAATGGGGCTGTCCGGAATTGGGTCTCGTGGGCGCGGGTATAAGCACTTTGGTTGCCCGCATCGTGGGTGCGATTGCTATTGTGGCGGCAGTGGCTTTTCGCCGGCGTTATAAGACGTATTGGACAGCTATGTGCCGTGAGCATGCCGGTGGAGAGCGTCGCTATAAAGTATGGACCACGAGCTATCCGCTGATGATCCAGAGCGGCGTGGAATGTGGACTATGGTCGGTAGGTGCCGTTGTGAGCGGGTGGTTTGGCAAGATTCAGCTTGCCTCATATCAGGTGATGAATACCATCGGGCAGTTGGGCTTTATGATTTATATGAGTTTCAGTGTCGCTACTTCTATACGTGTGGCAAATTTCACCGGAGTCGGCGACATCGTGGGAATAAGACGAATCACGAGTGCCGGGTTGCACATTGTGCTTGGATTAGCTACTATGGCTTCTCTCGTGTTCCTCTTCTTTGCTCCGAATCTCGTGCATTTCTTCACTCCCGACAATGATGTGACGGCTTATGCCGTTATGCTTGTGGTGCCACTCATACTTTATCAGTATTGCGATGCCACTCAGCTCACCTACGTGAGTGTCTTGCGAGGCACATCAACAGTGAAGCCTCTTCTTTGGATTTCACTTATAAGTTATATTGTGGTGGGCATACCTTTGCTGCTTTGTATGGCAGTCGGATTCGATATGCAGACAGTGGGTGTCTATTACAGCTTCTCAGGAGCTTTAGGGGTGGCATCTGTCTTGCTTATCAGGTCTTATAGGCGTACTTTGAGGCAAAAAGAGAGCGAAATTACTAATTAATATCGCTTGTTAAGACACTTTAATACTAAAAATTGTGAATTGTCAAATAAAAATTATTACTTTGCAATCCAAAACGATATGGTGCCTTTTTTCGCCTTGCTAAAAATAGCTTCATGGCAGGTATGGAGAGGGTGAAATCATAGCGAATAAAAATATACATAAAGAGAGCAATGGGTAAAATCATAGCTATCGCCAATCAAAAGGGAGGAGTCGGAAAGACTACGACTGCCTTCAACTTGGGAGCCTGTCTGGCTTCCGACGGAAAAAAGGTGCTTCTTGTGGATGCTGATCCGCAGGCCAATGCTACATCCGGTTTGGGCGTGGACGCCGACCAGTCGGAAATTTCTGTCTATGAATGTCTGGTAGACGGTCAAGATCCACGCAAAGCCATCCTTCCGACATGTGTGGATGGGTTGAGCATAATTTGTTCGAGAATAGATCTGGTAGGAGCGGAGGTGGAACTTATGAACCGACGCGACCGTGAGAAGGCTCTGTCAAAGGTGTTGGAGCCTCTTAAGGAGGACTATGACTATCTGCTTATAGACTGTAGCCCTTCGTTGGGAGTGATAACCGTGAATGCGCTTACGGCTGCCGACTCTGTGATTATACCTGTGCAGGCTGAGTATTTTGCACTCGAGGGAATTTCACAGTTGCTTAATACCATACGCATCATCAAGAGCCGACTGAAGCCCTCCTTGGAGATTGAGGGCTTCCTGCTCACAATGTATGATGCGCGTCTGCGCTTGGCTAATCAGATTTTCGAAGAGTTGAAGGGTCATTTCGGTGATATGGTATTCACTACCGTGATACCGCGAAACATCAAGCTCTCCGAATCGCCCAGCCACGGGCTTCCGGTGATCCTTTATGATCCCGAGAGCCGTGGATCAATAGCTTATGGTCAGCTGAGTAAGGAGCTTATTGCGCGTAACCGACGTAAGAAAGCCTGACTCGCACCATCTCTCTCACTAACCGAAACGCCAAGTAAAAAATAACCGACAAACAATGGCTTTGAAACGCAATGCGTTGGGACGCGGACTCGATTCCCTGATCTCATCAATGAACGAAATACAGACCGGCGGATCGTCGGCAATAAATGAGATTGAGCTTGATCTTATCTCGCCCAATCCTGACCAACCTCGCCGAATCTTCAAGGAGGAGACCATTGAGGAGTTGGCAAACTCTATACGTGAGTTGGGCATAGTGCAGCCCCTTTCGCTGCGCGACAACGGCGACGGCACATACCAGATCATAGCCGGTGAACGTCGCTGGCGTGCCGCTCGTATAGCCGGACTCAATACTGTGCCCGCTTATGTGCGCACAGCTTCCGACGCGGAGGTGACAGAGATGGCTCTCATTGAAAACATTCAGCGTGAAGATCTGAACGCCATAGAGGTGGCATTGGCTTTCCGTAAACTTATCGACACGTATAATCTTACCCAAGACCGCCTGTCGGAGCGTATCGGTAAGAAACGTACCACAATCGCCAACCATCTGCGTCTTCTGAAGCTGCCTGCCGAGATACAACTCGGTCTGCGTGACCGAAAGCTTGATATGGGCCATGCACGCGCTCTCCTTTCTGTGACCGATCCTAAAGAACAGCTCAACCTATACAACCAGATTCTGAAAGAGGGGCTTTCTGTAAGACGTGTGGAGGAATTGGCGCGTCAGCTTGCCACCCCCGACCCCTTGGCTGCGCCGGAGCCAAAACCCACTAAGTCTTCAAAAGACTATGGCAGGTTTGATGTGTTTGCCCATTCACTTTCAGATTTCTCGCCGACTCCGGTGAAATTTGCCCGCACAGCCGACGGCAAAGGCTCAATAACATTCAAATTCACGTCTGACGATGAGTTGCAGCAGCTTGTGGAGCTTTTCGAGAAGATGAAAAATTCCTGATACCCACTCTAAGACGTGACCCTTGACTAATGAAAGTGCTGTTTACCATACCAACTTCTGTAATTACCTACCGACACCGTTTGGTCTTTACCCTTATGATGCTGTGGGTAATGATAGGTGCATCGATTGACATGTCGGCTCAGTCTGCTACCGTGCCCCCCGACTCCGCAGTCTATCTTGATGGGGAAATCCTGATACGTGAGCCTAACCATTATGGCTATGATGAGGCAGCCGATACGATTCCCACGGTAGTGGTCGATGAAAATTCACCTTACGGACTTGACGGCAAGAAAATCTTTAATCCCTCGCCTGACAGGGCAGTATGGCTGTCGGCTCTCTTCCCCGGTCTGGGACAGATATACAACAGGCGCTACTGGAAGCTTCCGATAGTGGTGGGTGGTTTTATGGGCTTAGGCTATGCCACCAACTGGAACAATAACCAGCTCACCGAATATTCCCAAGCCTATCGCGATCTTATGGACAGCGACCCTTCTACCAAATCATACATGAATTTCTTTCCTTCTACCGTGAAGGAGGAGGATCTTGACAAGACGTGGCTCACAAACATTATGAAGCGTCGTCGTGATTTCTATCGCCGAAACCGCGACCTCTGTATCATATGCCTTGTGGGAATGTATATGTTGTGTATGGTTGATGCCTACGTTGATGCCTCATTGGCTCATTTCGACGTATCGCCGGATCTTTCAATAGACTGGAGTCCGACGCTTATGATTAGTCCGGGCGACCGGAAACCGAGCCTTGGACTAAACTGGGCTTTTAATTTTTAATGCAATTTCTCAATCTCCCCATATGAAAAGACATTTCTTATTTGCAATCCTCGCTGCAGCTTCTCTCGCAGGATTCGCTAAGACAGATAAGCAGAAGAAGCCTAATGTGCTTGATTTGAAGACAAGCATCACTGATCAAGCCATCGTATATCCTGAAAGTTTCGAGGCTGACACCCATAAACTTCTCGAAGGATGGTTCATAAAGAATTATACAGCCACTGACAATAGATATGAGACGGAGCCGGATCCTGATGTGAGCGATGCCGAGATGGTGAAACGTCTGTCAGCTCTTCCCACTATCATAGAGATGCCGTATAACCAGGTGGTGCGCAGCTATATCGACCGCTACACAAAAAGAGGACGTGCCCAGATTGCGGCTATACTTGGCTTGAGCCTTTATTATATGCCTATTTTTGAGCAGGCTCTTGAGGAGAAAGGGCTGCCTCTCGAATTGAAGTATCTTCCCGTGGTAGAGTCAGGACTCGATCCGAATGCCGTGTCGAAGCACGGGGCAACCGGATTGTGGCAGTTTATGTTGGGCACTGCGAAAGGTCTTGGACTTGAGGTGAATTCACTTGTGGATGAACGTCGTGATCCTTATGTGGCTTCAGAGAGGGCAGCTTCATATCTGAAAGACCTTTACGCTATGTATGGCGACTGGTCGTTGGCTATCGCAGCCTACAACTGTGGTCCCGGCGTCATAAACAAAGCTATACGCCGTGCCGGCGGAGAGGCGAAGAGCCACGACTTCTGGTCGATCTACAATTATCTTCCGGCTGAAACTCGTGGCTATGTGCCTATGTTTATTGCAGCCAACTATGTGATGAACTATTATCCTCAGCACAATATTTCACCCGTGTTGCCGGTGAAGCCGTTGGTTATGGACACGCTTCAGGTGTCAAACCGGGTGCATTTCAATCAGATTTCAAAGGTACTTGACATTCCTGTTGATGAACTGCGCATTCTTAACCCGCAGTTCCGTGCCGATCTTATCCCGGGTAATGAAGCTGCCGCCTATACGTTGATACTTCCTTCGCAGCAGATCCACGCCTTTCTCCTTAGTGAGAACGACATCTATAATTGTGATGCCGACAAATATGCACAGAGAGGCACTGTGGAGCCGGGTGAGGTGCCTGCTGATGCTATACATGCTGTAGAAGAAACGGAAGTATGGCCCGCAGACATGGGCGAGGCTGATGTGGCTTTGGCAGCGGCACAGGGTAAGCCGTCGGTGATTGTGCATAAGGTTGCCTCCGGTGAAAGCCTTTATTCTATTGCTGAGAAGTATGGTGTCACTGCTTCTGAAATCAAGAAGAGCAATAACCTCCGCAGAAATGCTGTGAGGATAGGGCAGCAGTTACGCATCACCACTACAATGCCCGGAGATGCGGCATCAAGTTTGGCTGAGAGTGCTCCGGTTCGTCAACAATCCTCTTCCGGTTCATCAGGAAGAAAAAGCAGCAAGAGCCAGTCTTCAAATTCCGGTGGTCAGAGCAGTAAGAGTGCTGTAGCTAATCCCTCTACCCATAAAATCAAGAACGGGGAGACCCTCTCTTCCATATCCAAGAAATATGGTATTTCTGTCGCTGCGTTGAAGGCTGCCAACGGAATGTCTTCCGATGCCCTTAGAGCGGGAGCGTCTTTGAAGATACCGGCAAAGAGCAAGAGTGCGTCGGCTTCTTCTTCCTCTTCCAAGAGGAGTGGGGGAGCAAGTGCAAGCAAGAAAAGCACAGGCACCAAGAAGAGCAGCGGCACAAGAAAAAGCTCCTCAAAGAAGAGAAAAAGAAGATAAGTAGGATAAAAATCTGACTAATGGTTGTAAAATCGTAAATATTATCTTAAAATTCAGACGGGCATCTGCGATTGTGGATGTCCGTCTTCTGTTCAAAATGAAAAGGACGATACTGAATATAATATTTTTTTCCTTTGCCTTTACGGTAATGGCACAGCACATTAGAGAAGGTTATGTCGATAGAGGTGTGACCGGTCCGAAGTTCGCCACCTTGTTGAAGACTTGGGAAAAGGGCACAAAATGGAGTGATGATGATAATTTCTTCATATCACGTGTCAAGCCGCATCAACGTTTCCGTAACGCCGCTACGCAGGTGAATCCTGAGCTTGATGAAACCGTTGATAAAAATTTGATTTTCTGGGTACCTTGTAATAATGAGTTATATAATGCCTTACCTGACGGGGTGTTCGACAGTGAAATATTCCCGATGTGGTCTTACATAACCCACTATGGCAATTGGTCGGCACCTTTGGCGCGTATGCCCGGAGGTTTTGCCGATGTGGCGCATAAGAACGGTGTGCCGATAAGTGTCTTGGTGGCTACCCCCTTTGGCAGCTTATCAAGAGAATGGAAGATAGGTCTTAACGGATTGGTGGAGGCAGGTGCGGATAAACTGAGTGATTACCTGCTCTATTATGGTATAGATGGTTTAGGATATAATTCTGAATTTTATTGTACTCCTGAACTTGTTTCCTCTTTAGGTCAGCTCCACGAAGACGCTGTTAAGATTATGAAAGGGAGAGGGGGGAATCCGCTCACTGAGTTTATATGGTATGATGGAACCACCTGTAGGGGCGACATTTTTTTCGACGTGGGCTTAGGAGAGCATAATATGGATAATTGGGGATATGGCGACAACATACGTACCTCGTTGTTTCTGAACTATAATTGGAACGATGATATGTTGCTTGACACCACTATAGAAACTGCAGATAGGCTTGGACGTTCTCCGCTTGGAATTTATTGTGGCATCAATATGCAGGGTCGTGAACCCAAAGTTTTCCATTCTTTCAGCGAGATATGGACTTTGTTGAGCAAGTATCCTCTGTCGATAGGATTATGGGGAGCACATTCCGAGAATATGTTTTTTGAAAGCCGTGGCGAGTTAGGTGCTTCTCCTATGCAGCGTCAACGCACATATCTGAACAGGCTTCTGAATTGGTTTACAAATGGCTCTCACAATCCTATAGTTAACCATGAAATTAACAATTCATTGGTTTATTCCGCTGAGAATCATGACTTCTTCGGGATGTCGAAAATGATGACTGCTCGCTCTGCCTTGAAATGGGATCTTGGGGAAGAACCTTTTATAACCTATTTCAATCTCGGTAATGGCCGTTTTTTCAATTATAAAGGTATACGCCAACATAGTTCTGAATGGTATAATATTTCGATGCAGGATTATTTACCTACCTGGATGTGGTGGTTCTCTTCTAAATTTCTTGGGCGAGAATCATCAGACATTGTAGATGACGGACTTCAGGCTGAGTTTGTATGGGACGATGCGTGGATGGGAGGCTCGACAATACGAATCCATGGATCTGTTGGCAATGAATATCTGCATCTTTTCAAGACAGAATTTCCTTTGGAGGATGGTGATGAGATTATTTTTAGATATAAGCTCCTTAACGGTGTAGGTGATGCTTATATGGCATTATCTGTCAAAGGTAACGAGGCAACAGACGTTGCTGAGGAGAGTATGAAGATAATGGACAAAGATATACCTGTCGCTCCCGGAGTCTGGATAGAGAAGAAGTTTATTGTTGGTTCCGACGTGTTTTTAGCTCACGAGGAGGTAGCTATGATAGCGTTGCATTTCAGTGACGTGTCGGATATGGATATTCGACTTGGGGAATTGTCAATCAAACGTCCGGGTAAAATGAGTAGGATGATTGAATCGCCTGTGATTGAATCGGTAAAATTGCTGAACGCCGGAAGGGAAGGTGTGGATGGGAAGATAATCTTCAATATGCCTAATAATAAGGGTAATGAGGTATGCTATAATTCAGATGTGAATACGTCGTTCTTCAAACTTTATTATCAGCAGAAGGGGTGTGGTCCATTACTTATGGGTATGACAACCTCTTGGGCGGGGCTTATATTTTCTGCGCCCTATATTGATGACCTGCATAACGACGCTGTACGTTTTGGAGTGAGTACCCTTACACTTGATCATGTCTCTGAAAGCGAAATAAGTTGGGGCGAATGGATGTCAATAGATGCCCGATATGAGATTTCAGATGAGGTAGACTTATCAAAAAGTATACTGAAACCGCATGAAAGTTTCAGTGTTGGCTATGTCGATAGCTCCCACGAGGTGGCTGATTGGGTATTGACTGACTCTTCCGGCAATGTGTTGGCTGAGGCAGCCGCTTCAAAGAGTCTTAGGGTAGAAGAGGGTGTGGATATGCCCGGGATGTACGATCTCACTATAAAAGGGATGGAGAAAATTGGGACTGACAGGATTATGACTACTCGGATACTGAAGGACTTTATTCAAATCACCGACGTGACTACCGGCGACATACCTGTTATCACTAATGTGGAGTCGCTGAATGGTGTTGTCGATGAAAGTATGGATGATGTCCTTACTTATGTATATGATGATTCGGAACCTAAACTTACTTATGAATTTATTTCGGGTAATGCCACCATGTCGCGTGGAGTACATATCGGTAAAGAGGCTGTCGGATTTCGTTTCAAGGATTCAGACCTTTCGGAAAAAAGCTCTTTCAGTGTCGGTTTTTGGTTTAAGCCTGAGTCTTTCGATGATAAGTCGGTACATATGCTTAATATTCGCGATAAGGGCGACCGTTGGTCTGTAAATAATTGGGGTTGGTTTTGGCATACACTGACAGAGGAGGGTAAGTCTGATTCGTTTTCAATACGTATGGCATCAGGCTCTGAAATCACTTATCACTTCGATGGATTAGCTCTTGTCCCCGGAAAATGGTACCATATTACTTATGTGTTTGATTTCAATGATAAAGATGAGATACTTCCAAGTCTTTATATCAACGGGGAATATCAGCCAATCACCTCTTGGCAGGAGAATGAAGATGAGTTTAACGGAACTCCCGGATTCATGGGTCCGACATGGAGGTGGAGCGGGGAAAATGTAGTGGCATTAGGAGGCTATCTGCATCGCTCCGGTTCTGTGCGTGGCAATGTTGATAATTTTATGGTTTGGGATAAGGCTATCACTAAAGAAGAGGTATTGGCTTCAATGGAGAGTATTGATGTGGATAACCTGCCTGACAACCTTATCGGCTACTTTGATTTTGAAACTGATGCTGTTTCTGATAATTGTTTTCTCAATGATGGTAGGGGTGAGTTTAAGTTGGGTATGCATAGGTATCTTGACACTGAGACGGAAGGACAAGGAACTCTTATATGGACTCAGCCGGAATATTGTACCGGTTGTCCCTTTGTAAAAGGTGATAAGTTTAATTTGGTCTCTAACGTTTCATGGACTACTCCGGGTGGAAAAATAATTGATGCTGAAAATACTGCTAACAGGGGATATGTGAGATTATCTTATCCTGACTATAGGTCTAAGTCCTTATACGGAGATGGTTATCCTGTCCGATTGACTGTATCCAATGAATATGGTCAAGATTTTAGGGATATGGTCATACGGTTTAATGACACCGGTGCAGTTGGCTTGGTTGAGAATGATACGACAGTATCTTTAGAAGTAAGGTCTATCTTGTCTGAATCTAAAATTGAGGTTATATCTCCTGCTGATGGCACTCTTAGGCTATCAATGACTGACTTGGATGGACACTGTGTGCTGTCGAATACATTTATAGCCAATAAAGGAGAAATCCTTTCCATTTATCCGGAGGTTTCTCCCGGTCTATATATACTTGTAGCCGAGAAGGATAGTGGACTGCTTGGTAGTGCTAAGGTAATTCTTTGACATATTCTAATGAAAAAATCATATTGAATGAATAAATTTTTTTGAGGTGTGATGCAGTATTTTGGTGTTTTGGCTATCTTTATAGTGTGAAACATCAATTATAGCGTGGACCGACAACTGCATATAGATAATCATACTTTGGTAGAGGAGTGCAGAAATGGAGATAAGGAGGCTCTAAACCTTTTTTATCTCCGTTTTGCACCCCGTATGCTTAGTGTTATCCGTCGTTATGTGAGCGATGTTAAGGATGCGGAGGATATTCTTCACGACGGGTTCATAGTGGCGTTTACCCGACTTGGCTCTTTGCGTGATGCAGATAAGGTAGACTATTGGTTAGCTACCATTATGAAGAACTTGTCTTTGCAGTTCTTGCAATCGCAAGATGTAGCACAGATGCTTCATGAGCTTCCTGAAGTAGAAGATACACCTCAGATTGACGAAATTATTGATCTGGCAACTCTTGAGACACTGATTAAGAAACTTCCGGCAGGTTATCAAAAGGTGTTCCGTCTTGCCGTGCTTGAAAATAAATCACACAAGGAGATTGCCAAACTACTTGGTATTGCTCCCAACTCATCTTCCTCTCAGCTTTTCCACGCAAAGCTTATGATGCGTAAGCTCATTACCGATTATAAGAAACAGACGGGAGTTTGCTGTCTGCTTCTTTTATGTGGGGGTGCGGGCGTAATGTTATGGCATAATCTTATGCCGTCAAAAGCTTCCTCGTCTTTATTGTCATATGAATCTACATCACCTTCCTCAACCGCTAACTCTACATTACCTTCCTCCTCATCCACTAACTCTACATCACTTTCTCCGGCTGCTGAAGCCCGTATCCCAACATCTGAAAGTATAGACACAATACCTATGCCGACTTCCTCTACCAAGGCAGCGGTATCAGTAGTGCAAGTGGCTGGTAGCTCTCGGAAAGCGGCTTTAGCTCAATCTATTTCTTCTGCTAACGCCGGACTTCTGTCAAATGTAATATCGGGAAATAGTGGTGATGAAACCCTTCCGGTGAATAATAGTGACGAAAGTCTCAATAAGCCAAATAATAAATCCTATAATAAATTAAATGATGAAATTCTTAATGACTCAACCGACAATAGAGAACTTATTGCTGCTTTATCTGAAAAGATGGATGAGACGGAAGAAAAGATTCCGGAAAGTCCGGATAGTGTTAAGGTGAATGACATTCCGGTGATGTCGGATGATGATGTCTACTATGCTTATTTAGATGACAGAGATATATTATCACATCGACGCATTAATAAATCTTCATTCAGCGATTGGTCGGTAAGAGTAAGTGCGGATGCCG
>CAMWTL010000082.1 GCA_947177145.1 uncultured Porphyromonadaceae bacterium | reverse complement strand
TACTGCGCACAGCGTACTATTGAAATGACCGGAAGAGGTAAAAATCCATTATCAGGAAAAGACATTTTAGTAGATAAACTATTCTGGACTTTCCAAATCGACAAAATCGGGAATTTGGTGCGGAAACCGTATCAAGGTCCTTTGGAATTTGAAATGACTGAAAAATCCGGTTCGTCATTATGTTATAGCTTCGGTCCAACTACGGAAAAACAGATTGTGAAATTTGAAAATAATTCCACCCCACGTACTTCCAACTCTATTTTCCTTCCTGC
Source organism: uncultured Porphyromonadaceae bacterium (assembly GCA_947177145.1). GTDB lineage: Bacteria > Bacteroidota > Bacteroidia > Bacteroidales > Muribaculaceae > Lepagella. The sequence goes on along the minus strand of CAMWTL010000082.1, from coordinate 11,097 downwards.
AAAGGAAATATTATCCCTACGTGAGATTATCATAACACATCGTGACCGATTTATGGAATTTGGTTTCGATGAGACCTACTATGATTTGGCAAAAGCTCTAACACCGCCGACCCAAGGAAAGATAGCCGAAACTTTTGTCGAGGTTAGACGACGCCTTGAAGATGCCCTTGGCGGACGTATCGTATATTCAAAAGACAATAATATCTGGCAATATGTGCAAGGCAATAATACCTTTGACATCAGCATAACTTCTGAAGGCACTAAGAAAATAGCAATTTTTGATACTCTTATTGCCAATCATTTTCTTACACGCGATTCTATAGTATTTATTGATGAACCGGAGTCAGGGTTGCACCCTAAACTACTAATAGATCTCCTTGACATTATTGGAGTCCTGGCGCAATACGGACTGCAATTTTTCATTGCTAGCCATTCTTATTTCGTGATTAAGAAGCTGTATCTTTTAGCCCACAAGCTGAATATGTCAGTTCCGGTACTCGCTTTCGACTTTGAAGGTGGCATCCACCAAGCTAATCTTCAAACTTCTATGCCGGAGAATCCTATAATCGATCAGTCAATAAAACTTTACGAAGAGGAACTCGCCTTATGATAACCTTCGAAGAATCAGGTTTGAAATTCGTTTTTGACGACGATAATTGCTATCGTGTGGAAAACGATCCTTTAGTAATTAATGGTAAGGGCAACAGTTCCTCCAATAATATGGCGTGCGAATGTATTAGTGTTATCGACGAGAAACACTGTTTCATCGAAGTGAAAAAATCAGCACCCCAAAGTCCGGGAGGCAATGTAAAGGATTTAATATTAAATGGTAAACCTATGCCAAAAAATTGGGTAGCTTATGATAACTATAAGGCTTATTTACGTGACATTTCCAAAAAATTCATTGACTCTTTCTATATACTATGCGCATTGACTGAGAAACGGCACGGTAAAGAGAGATTCGACTCCTTAAATCTGCCAAATAAAAGTATAAATCTTGATAAGATAAGGTTTATTCTTATCATTAATCTGCGATTACCTCCAAATAAAAATGTAGACAAACAAGCTCTGTCTAATCTCCAAGATGCGTTGAAAAATGAAATGCGTCCTTTCCTGAATATATGGCGTATAGCAGACACGGCAATTAAGGTGGTACTGCCTAATGATGCCAAACACATTCTAAATATCCCGATAACACAGATTTTATACTCTTAAATATGGAACTGAGAGAAGAGGAACTCACTCGATATATACTGCCGATGAGGGAGGGGGGCTCGTTGCCTCTGCTCGGTGAGGCTTCCGATGGCTTCCGATATGTCGTTAAGATGCGCGGAGCCGGTCATGGAAAAAAGGCTCTGATTTCAGAGCTGATAGGCGGTCTCGTAGCCAAGAGCTTCAAGTTTAAGACACCCGAACTTGTGCTTCTGAATCTCGATGGCGCATTCGGCATAACGGAACCGGATGAAGAGGTGCAGGAACTGATGCGAAAATCGGAAGGTGTGAACCTCGGTATGCACTTTCTCGACGGGGCAGCCACATTCGATCCTACGGTGAACTCCGTTGACGAACCTACTGCCTCCAAACTCGTATGGCTCGACGCCTTCCTTACCAATGTAGACCGTACTCGCCTTAACCCGAATATGATGATATGGCACAATGAGCTTTGGCTCATCGACCACGGTGCCTCACTCTATTTCCATCATTCCTGGAAAGATCCGGAGACAGCTGCTCTTGACCCATTCCCCTACATCAGTCGTCACGCTCTGTTGCCTTTCGCGACTCGTCTCGAAGAGGCAGACTCCCTGATGCGCCAAGCCATAACCCCACGTACCCTCAACCGCATCGTTGATTTGATTCCCGAGGAATGGCTTGAAGAGGAAGGCAGCGAACTTACGGCAACCCAACGCCGTGAAGGCTACCGCACTTTCCTGACCAAACGATTGGCACAAAGCAAGATATTCACCGAGGAGGCAATTCGCCAACGCAATATGTTGAAATGAGAATGGAGGAGAAGATTATATATGAATATTGTGTGCTACGCTATGTAGCTGATATTGAGCGTGAGGAATTTGTCAATGTAGGTCTTATGATGATGTCAAAACGCTACAGATGGATTCGTTGTGCGCTTAACATAGACGAACATCGAATTGCTGCCTTATCACGTAAAGCCAACATTGCTCTGCTACGCCGGCAACTTTCAGTCTTCACTCGCAATGATGTGCCGGCACCCGACCTTACTGTGGAAGAGCGTTATCGATGGATGGCAGCTGTGAAAAGTGCAATCATACAGACTTCCCCCTCCCACCCCGGAGTTATGCCAAAGCATACCGATACACCACGTCAAGAGGTGATAAGGCTGCTTGATCAAAAATTTGATGAACTCTTCACACGATTAATCTGCTGACCACCTCCGGACAACACATTCATAAAGATACAAATTATCAATACTTTACATTAGCAACCCATCCCTCTCCAAGTCATTTGCAGAAATTTAACACACTGAGAAAATAAAAAAATTTCCATCACATTGAACCAACTCCACATCTTCAACGTTATAATATCGAAAGTTGAATTCATGAAAGCACTTTCATGCGTTCATATGGCATAATTGACACATATCCAGCTTAATTATATAAATTCGAAGAACAACGTTTCATGATGTTAGGTTAGTTTAAAAAGTATTATAGAAACTTTTAGAAGGCGGTCGATGAGAATCGGCCGCTTCCTATTTCTTTTCGCATTATGTTTAACGGTTGGAGCCTTTCATCTGCCTATGATAGCAGAGGAAATTCTTTACACAGAAGAATGTTATAACTACGGAAGAACACACCTCCCACCATCCTATTAATCCGTCCACCATACGCACTGTTCTATCTGCAATAATCCCGACAGATAAAACAGATAACACTAACCATAAATTTCTTTTATTTTTGTCAGACAGCATATGTTTTTATTTTGTTAGTCGTTTCCATCTTTTAAAAATTACATCTCAAGACTAAAAATTTTTAGAATGTAATGGCTTGATAAACTTCTTTACTGCCCAAGTAACAATTTTTATGACTGTATATACGTCATATGTCAAAAAAAATTAGTAATTTTGCACATGTAACCCACTTTTCCCAATTTTTCAATGAGTCGGCACCACAGGGTATCTTTAATTCCGGCTTCTTTGAAAAACGGGACAGCCTATAAGGCAGTGGGAAGCGACACTCTACATCTATGGAACAAAGATCCCGAAATATCCTTTCCGTCAAGCGAAAGCGCAGACTGTCGGCGAGTGCAGCTCAGAAACAGCTCTTCTGCTCGGGTGCCAACGTGTGCGTTGGTGTGGAGGCTATGTGCCGAATCATGTCCGGCAACTTCAACAAGACAAAGATTATAACAATATAAAACATGAGTGGACGCCATGAAAAATCATAGGCGCCCACTTGTTTTTCTAATATTTTTGAATCGTGAAAATAGGTGTTGTTATGGGCTCCACCAGCGACTGGGGAGTCATGAAAGCTGCCACTGAGACACTTGCTCAGTTTGGCGTAGAGTTTGAAACTAAGGTGCTCAGCGCACATCGCACTCCTGCTCAGCTTGAGCAATGGGTAAGCTCTCTGCGTGAGCGTGAGTTTGGAGCTGTCATCGCAGCTGCCGGTGGTGCCGCTCATCTTGCGGGTGTCGTAGCCGCATTCACCACTCTTCCCGTTATCGGTGTGCCTATTAAAGCAAAGACCCTTGACGGTCTTGACTCTCTCCTGTCAATGGTGCAGATGCCATCCGGAATACCCGTTGCCGTAGTGGCAATAGACGGGGCAAAGAACGCTGCGCTGCTTGCAATCGAGATGCTCGCCATAACAGATAGCTCATTGAAGGAGAAAATGGATGCCTTCCGCAAGCAGCAGGCTGAGAAGGTGCTTGCTTCCACACTCGATTAATGTTCACCCAAACAACTTTCCCAACAACCGGACATTAAATTTAACACCCGGATATTCATCATGACACCATATAGAATTTTTGTTGAGAAACGCGAACCCTACCGCGTGGAGGCTGAAAGTCTCCGCAACGAGCTCAACTCAAATCTCGGTCTTAACATAAAAGATCTGCGTCTGCTGGTAGTCTACGACCTTTTCGGTTTCACCCCGGAATTGGTAGAGAAGAGCGACTACAAGGTATTCGGCGAACCTGCCACTGACACCGTGTCCAAAGAAGTGGATTTCGAAGGACGCCCTTACCTCGCCATAGAATCTCTGCCGGGACAGTTCGACCAGCGTGCCGCTGCTGCCGAAGAGTGCGTGAAGCTCATCCAGCCTGATGCCGACATCGAAATACGCAGTGCAAAACTCCTGATATTCGATGACTCAGTGGGTGAGGAGGAGATGAAGAAGATAGCCCACTATACCATCAATGCTGTAGAATCGCGCCGTAAAGACCTTTCTATTCTTGCTGCTCCGGAGAGGGCTGCTGCCAAACCGGTAGCTGTGCTCGAAGGTTTCCGCGAAATCACACCCGAGCAAGCCCCGGCGTGGTGCAAGGAGAAAGGACTCGCTATGAACGGCGACGATCTTATGGAAGTGGTGAAATATTTCACTGCTGAGGGACGCGATCCCAACGAGACTGAGCTTCGCATCCTCGACACTTATTGGAGCGACCACTGCCGTCACACCACATTCACCACCGAACTGACCGACATAAAGGTTGACGATTCTTTCGCCACCGCAGATATCGAGGCAAGTCTTCGCCAATGGGAAGAGATTCGCAAAGAGCTCGGGCGTGAGAACAAGCCGCTATGCCTTATGGATCTCGCTACTATCGGGGCACGTTACCTCCGCAAAAAAGGTCTTCTCAACGACCTTGAACAGAGCGAGGAGAACAACGCATGCAGCATCTATGTAGACGTGGATGTGGATGGCAAGACAGAGAAATGGCTTCTCCAGTTCAAAAACGAGACACATAACCATCCTACGGAGATTGAACCTTTCGGCGGTGCATCCACTTGTCTCGGCGGTGCCATCCGCGACCCGTTGAGCGGACGTAGCTACGTATATCAGGCTATGCGTGTCACCGGTGCGGGTGACATCTATAAACCGGTATCAGAGACTCTCGAAGGGAAACTTCCCCAGCGCGTAATCTCACTCCGCGCAGCAGCAGGCTATTCCTCATATGGCAATCAGATAGGTCTTGCCACGACACACGTCCGTGAAATCTATCATCCTGACTATGTTGCGAAACGACTTGAGGTAGGTGCTGTGGTAGGTGCAGTGAAAGCATCTGATGTACGCCGTGAAAGTCCGGCTGAGGGCGACGTGGTGCTTATGTTCGGCGGACGCACAGGGCGTGACGGCATCGGAGGAGCCACCGGTTCTTCAAAGGAACACACTACATCCTCACTCGAAGAGTGCGGTTCAGAGGTGCAGAAAGGCAATGCCCCTGAGGAGCGTAAGATTGCACGTCTTTTCCACCGTCCGGAGGTGACACGCCTCATCAAGAAATCCAACGATTTCGGTGCCGGTGGTGTGAGCGTGGCAATCGGTGAGCTTACCGATGGTCTTGACATATATCTTGACCGCGTGCCCACAAAATATTCAGGTCTGAATGCCACTGAGCTTGCCATAAGCGAGAGCCAGGAGCGTATGTCGGTGGTAGTTGAGAAGAAAGATATGGAGGAATTTATGCGCTACTGCCACGAGGAGAATCTTGAGGTGACACACGTTGCCGACGTGACCTCTACAGGGCGTATGCGCATGTTCTACGGCGATAAGGTTGTAGCCGACCTCAGCCGTGAGTTTATCGACTCTGCGGGCGCACGTCACTTTGCAGAGGCTACCGTAGGCACTATCGAGCCGGTAGATCCCTTTGAGCGTGAAGTGAAGGGAGAAAACCTCAAAGACAAGATGCTCAACCTCCTTGCCGATGATAATGTGACTTCGCAGAAAGGTCTTATCGAGCATTTCGACTCATCTATCGGTAAATCAACCGTGCTTATGCCTTTCGGTGGCAAGACACAGGGTACCGAAGCACAGGTATCTGTCCAAAAACTTCCTGTAGGCAGCCATCACACAGACACTGCCTCCATGATGGCATTCGGATTCAATCCCTACCTTACAAGCTGGAGCCCCTACCACGGAGCGGCATATTCTGTAATTGAAGCTGTGAGCAAAGCTGTGGCTGCCGGTGCTGACTATGAGCATATGCGCTTCTCCTATCAGGAATATTTCGAGCGTATGACCTCCCGTCTTGCCTGGGGCAAGCCACTTGCCGCACTTCTCGGCACACTCCGTATGCAGACCGAGCTTGGACTTGCCTCAATCGGCGGCAAGGATTCGATGAGCGGAACATTCGACCATATCAGCGTTCCTCCGACACTCATCGCATTCGGCGTGGCTCCTGTAGACAGTCGCAACGTGATAAGTCCGGAGTTCAAGACACCGGGCAATTTCATCTACCTTGTGCGTCATACTCCCCTCCCCTCACTAATGCCCAACACAGAGAAGCTGAAGGTGAACTACAAGATGCTTCACCGTCTCATCAAGGAGGGTACAATAGTTTCGGGCTACGCACTCGGATTCGGTGGTCTCACAGAAGCACTTGCCAAGATGAGCTTCGGCAACCGCATCGGAGCCGAAGTGAAGGTGAAGGATACCGACCTCTTCAACTATGGCAACGGCACTATTGTTGTGGAGAGCAAAGAGATACTTGAAATACCAGGATTTGACCTTATCGGCGAGACCATTGTCGAACCTGAACTTAAGGTCAACGGTGAGACAATTACCATCGACGAAGCTTTCAACGCAAACCGCAGTCGCTTCATTGCCGTATATCCCGACCGCACGAAGGTAAGCGGCCACGTGGAGAACGCTACCTCAGGTGAAAATACAACCAAATATAAAGGTGAGCGTAAAGAGCATCCGGTGGTGTACCTCCCTGTCTTCCCGGGCACGAACTGCGACTACGATATGAAAGCCTCTTTCGAAAAAGAGGGTGCAAAGGTGACATCTTCAGTATTCATCAACCTCACACCGGAAGACATCGAGAAATCCACCTCCGATATGGCTGACCATATTGATGCCTGCGATATCCTTGCATTTTCAGGCGGTTTCTCAGAGGGCGATGAGCCTGACGGCAGTGGCAAGTTCATTGCAAGCGTCATTATGAACGAGAAGGTAAAGGCTGCAATTGAGCGTCTACGTGACCGTGGCGGCCTTATCCTCGGCATTTGCAATGGTTTCCAGGCACTTGTGAAATCGGGACTCCTTCCCTTCGGCAAAATCGGTGAACTCACTCCTGACTCACCCACCCTATTCCACAACGACATCAACCGTCACATATCTCAGATTGTGTCTACACGTGTCGGATCGGTTGCCTCACCCTGGCTTGCCGGTTTCGAGATTGGCGACCTTCACTCTGTGGCAGCCTCCCACGGTGAGGGTAAGTTTGTGGCTAATGCCGAGCTTGCCGCCACACTCCGCAAGAATGGGCAAATCGCTTTCCAATACGCTGACAGTGAAGGTAATGCTACTATGGATTCGCCTGCAAATCCCAACGGCTCTACCGAGGCTATCGAGGGTATAATATCTCCCGACGGACTCATCTTGGGTAAGATGGCACATTCAGAGCGTTACGAAGACGGCTTGATGAAGAATATCTCGGGCAATAAGCGCCAGAATCTCTTCGCAAACGCTGTGGCTTATTTCCGCAAATAAAATCATACACCATAAACCAGCTAAACAGAAATGGCAAAAAGTTATGAAGCGTCCGGCGTGAATCTTGAAGCCGGCTACGAAGTGGTAAGCCGTATCAAGAAACATGTGGCATCCACCAACCGCAAGGGCTGCATGGGCAACATCGGTGCGTTCGGTGGCATGTTCGATCTCGGCTCACTTGGTTACAAGCACCCTATCCTTGTTAGTGGCACAGACGGTGTAGGCACAAAACTCAAACTCGCCTTCGCCCTTGACAAACATGACACTATCGGCATCGACGCGGTAGCTATGTGTGTAAACGACGTGCTTGCACAGGGTGCCGAACCCCTCCTCTTCCTCGACTATGTAGCAGTCGGCAAGAATCATCCTGCAGTGGTGGAAGCCATCGTAGCGGGTGTAGCTGAAGGCTGTCGTCAGGCTGGATGCGCACTCGTAGGCGGCGAGACAGCCGAGATGCCGGGGATGTATGCCGAGGATGATTACGACATCGCAGGCTTCACCGTAGGTGCCGTGGAGAAAGACAAACTCATCGATTGCTCCAAGGTGAAGGTAGGCGACGTGCTGGTAGGCATAGCCTCATCAGGTGTCCACTCCAACGGCTTTAGCCTCGTGCGTAAGGTGATAGCCGACAATAATCTCGACCTCAACAAGAAGTATGATGAGACAGGAGACCTTACCCTCGGAGAAATGCTCCTTACTCCTACAAAGATATATGTGAAGCAAGTACACGACGTACTTAAAGAGATTGATGTCCACGGTATTGCTCATATCACCGGCGGCGGTTTCGACGAGAATATACCACGCATCCTTTCCGACGGTCAGGGCATAGAGGTAAAGGAGGGAAGCTGGGAGATTCTTCCGGTGTTCCATCTTCTTGAGAAATACGGCAAAATTCCCCACCGTGAGATGTTCAACATCTTCAATATGGGAATTGGCATGGTTCTTGCTGTTAATGAAGAGGATGCTCCAAAGGCTATAGAAATACTGACTAAAGCCGGAGAAAAAGCCTCCGTCATTGGCAAAGTGGTAGAAGGCAAAGGAGTAGACATAAACCATAAACTATAAACCATAAACCCTCATATGAGAGCTTTAATAAGCGTAAGCGACAAAACGGGTATCGTGGAATTTGCCACTGCCCTTAAAAACCTCGGCTGGGAACTTATTGCCACCGGAGGCACATTGAAAGTGCTCCGTGGCTCCGGTCTTGAGGTGCTCGACATCCAGGATGTCACAGGTTTTCCCGAAATATGCGAAGGTCGTGTAAAGACACTCCACCCCAAAGTACACGGTGGTCTGCTTGGCCGTCGCGATAGCGAGGAACATATGGCTCAACTCGCTGAAAACGGCATACAGACTATAGAGATGGTCTGCGTAAACCTCTATCCCTTCGAGGCTACCATAGCCAAAGAGGGTGTGACTATGGAGGATGCCGTGGAGAACATTGATATAGGAGGTCCCTCCATGCTCCGCAGTGCAGCCAAGAATTTCAAAGATGTGACTGTAGTGTGCGATCCGGCTGATTATGCCACTGTAATCGAGGAAATCACTGCCAACGGCAACACATTGCCCGAAACACGCCTCAAACTCTCTGCAAAGGCATACACCCATACCGCACTTTATGACAGCTGCATAGCCACATATATGCGCCGTCAGGCAGGACTCGATGAGAAACTTTTCCTTGCTTTCGACGCTGTGCAGACTCTCCGCTACGGTGAGAATCCTCATCAGGCTGCCAAGTTCTACCGCGCTCCGAAAGAGGTGTCTTACTCTGTGGCTTATGCACGCCAGCTCGGTGGTAAGGAGTTAAGCTACAACAATATTCAGGATGCCAATGCAGCCCTTCAGATTGTGCGTGAGTTCTCTGAGCCTTTCTGCTGCGCTCTCAAACATATGAACCCCTGCGGTGCCGGTGTAGGCAAAGATCTTCTTGAAGCTTGGACTCGTGCCTATGAAGCAGACAAGGTGAGCATCTATGGCGGTATCGTGGCAATGAATCGACCTCTCACTGCCGAAGTGGCACGCCTTATGAAGCCTATCTTCCTTGAGATTGTGATGGCTCCCTCATTTGAGCCGGAAGCACTTGAAGTGCTTGCTTCCAAGAAAAACCTCCGCCTTCTCGAAGTGAAGATGGACAATGTGAAAGAGTCTCAAAAACAGTATGTGAGCGTCAACGGTGGTCTGCTCGTTCAGGACTACGACGTTGAGTGCAAGGAGGTGACAGCCGATATGTGTGTCACCGAGCGTAAGCCCACTGAGAAAGAGCTTCAGGAGATGGACTTCGGTTGGAAGATTGTTAAGCATGTTAAGAGCAACGCTATCGTGGTCGTGAAAGATGGTGCTACCGCAGGTGTGGGTGCCGGTCAGATGAACCGTGTAGGCTCTGCCGAGATAGCTCTTGAAGAGGCGAAGGCTCTGGGAATCACTGAAGGACTTGTGCTTGCTTCAGACGGCTTCCTTCCCTTCGGCGACACTGTTGAACTCGCATCCAAATATGGTGTCACTGCAATTGTGCAGCCCGGCGGCAGTATCCGCGACGAGGATTCGATCAAGGTAGCCAACGAGAAAGGCATCACCATGCTCTTCACCGGTATGCGTCATTTTAAACACTAATATACTTCTGACGCGGCAACGATCTTTACGGATGGTTGCCGCCGTCGGCAGATATAATTCATCTAAGAATGGAAAAGAATAAGAAAGTTCTCGTTGTAGGCAGTGGCGGACGTTGCCATGCTATCGTGAAAGCCCTTGCCCGTTCTCCGCAGGTAGAGAAGATATACTGCGCACCCGGCAATGCGGGTATCGCTGAAGATGCGGAATGTGTGGCTATCGGTGTGGAAGATGTGGATGGCATTGTCAAATTCGCAAAGGAAAACAACATTGACATGACTGTTGTCGGACCCGAGGCAGCTCTTGCCAAAGGTGTGGTTGACGCTCTTGAAGCCGAGGGGTTGAAAGCATTCGGTCCCACTAAAGCAGCTGCCCGCATAGAAAGCAGCAAGGAATTTGCTAAGCAGATTATGGAGAAATACGGCGTTCCTACAGCTGCATATAAGGCTTTCGACAACTTCGACGAGGCTTGGGAATATGTCAAGAACCGCCCTCTCCCTGCCGTAATCAAATACGACGGATTGGCAGCCGGTAAAGGTGTAGTTGTTGCCCTCTCCTATGAGGAGGCTGAGGCTGCCCTCCGTGATATGCTTCTCGACAGCAGCTTTGGCAAAGGGCGTGTTGTGGTTGAGGATTTTCTCGATGGTCCTGAATTCTCATTTATGTGTGTGGTGTCAGGTAATAAAGTATATCCACTTGCTATGGCTCAGGATCATAAGCGTGCTTATGATGGTGACAAAGGTCCCAACACAGGGGGTATGGGTGCTTACTCTCCCGTTCCGTTCATCACTGAGGAGATTCG
>CAMWTL010000081.1 GCA_947177145.1 uncultured Porphyromonadaceae bacterium | reverse complement strand
CTATAATCGGCAGTTATTCAGCTTCCTCCATCCCCTCCCTGATGCTCCTCTTCCCCACCAAAAACTAATCATCTCGCTAAACACTACTCTCTCCTAACCAAACACTTTTCACTACTCTCTCCTAACCAAACACTTTTCACTACTCTCTCCTAACCAAACACTACTCAATAACCACTTCTCACTCCTCTCTTCTAACTGCATAACTAATAAATAACTCAAATGAAGAATTTATTGAAATACCTCCTGATGTGCTGCGCGGTATCTCCGGCAGCTGCCCAGACGAGTGACTTCTTCCAGCCTTACAAGTCCACACAACTCCGACTCCCATCAGTGCCATTGGTGGTATCTGACCCCTACTTCTCCATATGGTCGCCTTACGATCAGCTCACCGACGGCTGTCCCGCTCACTGGACATCCGACGAAAAGCCATTGGAAGGACTTCTCCGTGTAGACGGTGTGACCTACCGTTTTATGGGAGCCAAGAACACGGTGTTCCAGACTGTGGTGCCGATGGGCAACGAGCAGGCTTGGGACGCTACCTATACCCGCACCAATCCCGGCAACGGTTGGGAGAAACCAGATTATAACGATTCCTCCTGGAGTGTGGGAAAAGGTGCATTTGGCTCCCCAGGCAACAGCGGCATCCACACCGACTGGAGAGATGAGAACAGCGACCTCTACGTGAGAAGAGAGATTAATCTTACTCCCGCCGATCTTCAAGGCGACCTCTACCTTGTCTACTCTCACGATGACAATTTTGATATTTTTATCAACGGCACTAAGGTGGCTCAAGGTCCCGCCGAACTTAAAGAGGGTGTAAAACTCGAACTCACCGACGACATCCGTAAACTTCTCCACCCCGGTAAAAACGTCATCGCCTCTTATTGCCATAATAATGGAGGAGGTGCCCTGACCGACTTCGGCATCTTCCGTAACGTGGGAATAGAGGATGGCAACACTCCGAAGGCAGTCCAGAAAAGTGTGGATGTATTGGCTACCTCTACCTATTATACCTTCGGCTGTGGTCCCGTTGACCTAAATCTCGTATTTACCGCTCCAATGCTTATCGACGATTACGATCTGCTTTCCTCCCCGATAAACTACATATCTTATCAGGTGACATCTACCGACGGTAAAGAGCACGACGTTCAGCTTCTCCTCACCGCCTCTCCCAAGATTGCACAGAACAGAATGGATCAGGCTACCCGCTCATCTCTTGTTGAGGAGAAAGGGGTGACGTATCTCAAGACCGGCACTATCGAACAGCCCATACTCGCTAAGACAGGTGACCATATCTGCATCGACTGGGGCTACTTCTATATGCCTGACTTTAACGGTGAGGTATCGCTCAATTCCGACGAGGCAATCAAAAATACATTTCTTCGCACGGGGAAGCTACCTAAAAGCGAGACTGAGGTAGTAGCAACCACCCCTGCCGAGCAACCGCTGTTGGCTTATCTCCACAACTTCGGAAAGACTAAGGAAGCAGCAAGTTACACCTTAGTAGGATATGATGAGATCTACGACATAGAATATTTCTATAAACGCTACAAAGCATATTGGGCACACGGTGGCAGCGTGAGCATCTTTGATATGTTTAACCGTCTCAATGGCTCATACGCCTCGATTATGAACCGTTGCCGTGACTTCGACAAGAAGATATATGACGACGGTTACAAGACGGGAGGCGATAAATATGCCGAACTTCTCTCAGGCTCCTACCGCCACGTGATTGCCGCCCACAAGCTATTCCAAGATGAGGAAGGCACTCTCCTCTTCTTCTCTAAGGAGAACGACTCCAACGGATGTGTGAATACTGTTGACCTCACCTATCCCGAGTCACCGCTCTTCCTCCTCTATAATCCGGAGCTTCAGAAGGCAATGATGACATCTATTCTCGACTATAGCAAGTCAGGCAGATGGACAAAACCATTCGCAGCCCACGACCTCGGACAGTATCCTAAAGCCAACGGTCAGGTCTACGGCGGTGACATGCCCCTTGAGGAAGCCGGCAATATGCTTACGCTCATCGCTATGTGCTGCAAGCTCGACGGCAATACTAACTATGCCGATCCATATTGGGACATCCTCACCACTTGGACTGATTATCTCGTAGACAACGGTCAGGATCCTGAAAACCAGCTCTGTACCGATGACTTTGCAGGACATTGGGCACACAATGCCAACTTATCCATCAAAGCGATAATGGGCATAGCCGGATATGCCGAACTCGCACGTCTCAGAGGTGATGAAGCAACCTATCAGAAATACAATGGCAAAGCTAAGGAGATGGCAGCGAAATGGGAAGCCACAGCAGCCGAGGGGTCGAAATCCGATCGCCACTATCGTCTTGCCTTTGACCGTGAAAATACCTGGAGCCAGAAATATAATATCATCTGGGATAAGCTTTGGGATACCGCTATCTTCCCGGCACAAGTTATACCTACCGAGGTAAACTACTATCTAACTAAGCAGAATAAGTATGGTCTGCCCCTCGACAACCGTAAGGACTACACCAAGAGCGACTGGATTATGTGGACCGCAGCCCTCTCACCTGATAAGAAGACTCTCGGTAAATTCATCGACCCACTATATACCTACGTCAACGAGACTGAGACCCGTGTCCCCATCAGCGACTGGTATGACACTGTGACAGGTCGTAAGACCGGCTTTATGGCACGCTCCGTAATCGGCGGTCACTGGATGCCGGTACTCGCCGACAAGCTTACATCCAAGTAACCTCAACTGCTGATAATAAGACATTTCTTGCATCAAAAACCTTATAGCTACCCCTGTACCGTAACAGTACAGGGGTAACTATATATAATAACCTCAGTTTATTCTTTAAAAATCTCCGCTTATTCTTCATATTTCTTGCATATTCACGCCACATATAGTAAATTTGGATCAATAAAACCTCATCATTTTCTCTTAGCTGTATGTTTATAAAGCCTAAATACCTTCTACTTAGCAGTATGGCACTCTTAGGCGGTTCCGCTACCGCCTCGGCTCAACACTCCTTCCTCGCGTCGGAAGATGTAGCCGTGTTTTATCCCAAAGGCTATGATACCTCCCAACATTCCCCCTCACCTATTTTCTTGCGTGAATTGGCTCCTATAGGCGATGTACCCACAGATTGGAAAATCCGCCCCCGTTTCTCGGTAGACAATGGCAGGAGCATTGCGGTAATCAATACAGAGTCCGACGTGGATCTCTACGGCACGGGGGAAGTCACAGGCGACCTGCGTCGTAACGGCACGAAAATCCAGCTATGGAATTTCGATAATCCCTCATATCAATTAGACAACGGCAGCCACCTTTACCAAAGCCATCCGTGGGTAATAGGTGTACGTCCCGATGGCAGTGCATTCGGCATAATAGCCGACAATACTTGGAAATCGGGAATCGACCTCACTGACAATGTACGCTTTGAGAGTGACGGTCCGGCATTCCGCGTCATCGTGATTGAGAAGGAAACACCACAGGCACTTTTGGCAACTCTTGCCAATCTCACCGGACATATGGAGATGCCTCCGCTTTGGGCACTCGGTTATCAGCAATGCCGTTGGAGCTATAATCCCGACACTCGGGTGAAGGAAATAGCCGACAGTCTGCGTCACTACCAAATCCCGTCTGACGTGATATGGCTCGACATAGACTATATGGACAAATTCAAGATTTTTACCTTTAACAAAGAGGAGTTTCCCGATCCCAAAGTGCTGAACGACTATCTCCATTCCAAGAATTTCAAGACTGTCTATATGATCGACCCCGGAGTGAAGGTTGAGGAGGGTTATTTTGTAGACGATCAAGGCTCTGAGGCTGACTATTGGGTGAAAGATGAGAACGGCGAGGTATACGAAGGAAAAGTATGGCCCGGTGCATGCCATTTCCCTGACTTCACACGTCCGGAGGTACGCAGTTGGTGGAGTAGTCTCTATCCCGACTTTATGGCACAGGGCATTGACGGTGTATGGAATGATATGAACGAACCGGCAGTGTTTGATGTGGGCACGATGCCTATCACCAATCAGCATCAAGGGGGCGATGGACTTACCCCGTCAAGTCATCTGCGCTACCACAACGTCTATGGCTACAATATGGTAAAAGCAAGCCGTGAAGGAATCCTACGTGCCAATCCTAATAAACGACCCTTCCTGCTTACACGTGCCAACTTCCTTGGCGGTCATCGTTATGCCGCCACTTGGACTGGTGACAACGCATCAACACGCGAACACATGGAGTTGAGCATACCTATGACCATTACCCTTGGTCTGTCAGGACAACCCTTCAACGGTCCTGACATAGGTGGTTTCGCAGGCGATGCCACTCCCGAACTTCTCGCCAATTGGACCGCTATCGGCGTGTACTTCCCCTTTGTGCGTAATCATTCCATTAAAGGAAGCGTAGATCAGGAGCCGTGGGTATTCGGTGACGAAGTGCTCGATATATGCCGTACCGCCATCAATCGTCGCTATAAGCTTCTGCCTTACATATACACACTGTTCCATGAAGCATCCGTAAACGGTATGCCGGTTATGCGTCCACTCTTCTTTGCCGACGTAAAAGACCTCTCCCTACGCAATGAGCAGAAAGCGTTTCTGCTTGGTAACGATCTGATGGTGGTACCACGATGGGCAGAGAAAACGGCTATGCCAAAAGGCGATTGGAAACCCCTCGCTCTGGAAGATAAAGATGATGGCTATCAGGCACAATTATTCCAACGACCCGGCTCAATAATACCCTTAGCCAACCTCTATCAGAATACTGAAGAATACAACACCGATTCCCTAACACTATTGGTCAATCTCGACACAGACAATGAAGCGTCAGGCATCATCTATGAAGATGCCTGTGACGGGTTCGGCTACAAAAAAGGTGAATATGCCGAATATGCAGCTAAAGCAAAATTAGATGGCAAGCAGCTTACGGTCAGCCTTTCACGTGTCGGTGGAGAGATGGGGACTAATCCCAAACGTCTGCGTATTGGCTTTGTCACCGACGGAAAAATAACCTACTCACCCTGGGTCGACTCCTCTACCGTAACAATGAAAATATAACCATAAAAAGAACTGAAAAAAGTTATTGACACCCTGTCAATAACTTTCACAAAAGACTATCCATAAGATATTTACTCCTCTTATGGATAGCCTTTACCATACATATACAGATAACTTATCTCCTAACCATCTCCCTTCACTTCCCCTCTAACTACCTAAACCTTAAACCCTAAACTCTACTAACTAACAACTTTCTTATACTCCGCCATAAAGTCAAGATATTGCCTATAGCCCACACATCCACCTACGAGTGCGCCGAACAGCACACCGGCTATAAGGTATTTATTCCCACCCGCAGCATAGATAATGAAACCAATAACCGCAAAGGCAAGGGGCAACAGAATAGCTATGAATTGGAGGTGTTTACGCTTATAATACATAGCCTTCTCAGCCACCTCACTCACAGTCATTGTGAAGCAATCAATCGCGCTCACGCCCTTATAGAGCCAATAATCCATTCCGGAAGCTATCAAAAAATATGCACTAAACGACAATGTGATCCAAATTCTCAGATGCTCAGGGAAAATCATATTGGGAAGCATATAGCAACAGCACATTATACCCATCACTAAACCCAACAGTGAAAAACGCTTATACTTCTTTGTAAGTTGCTCCAACGCAGTCTCCTTATTTCTCCTATACATCGCCTCAAACTCATCGGGCGTAGGGGCATAGAAGCGACCTGCCGCCTCCTGCCACGTCTCTCTTATCTGTTCTTGTGTCATATGTTATGAAATTTTTGATTGTTTACGCCAACGTTCTTTTATACGGTGTAGCCGCAGACCGATATTATTCTTACTCATACCCACCACTTCGGCTATCTCGTCATAACTCCGCTCATCAAGCCACATCGTAACTATTGCCTTGTCAATCGGAGAAAGCTCTGAAATAAGTCTGTGCAAAGTCTCAAATCTTTCACGCAGCCCTTCCTCTTCCCTCTCTTCTGGAATATCAAGAGGCATTGTATCAAGACGTTCCGTAGCAGGTCGTCTGCTGCGTTTTCTCACCGTAGACACACACGTATTCAAAGTCACCCTATATACCCAGGTCAAAGATGATGAGTCGCCCCGAAATGATGATATACCTTTCCAGATATTTATAAGTACATCCTGACGAAGATCGTTATAATCTTCATTATCGGCGGCATATGAAAAACATATCCTTGAAATCAGTGCCGAATGGGTTGCAATCAAGGTCTCGAATCGCTTTTGCAACTCCCGTTTCTGCTCCACACCGCCAAGCGCAACACTCAGAGCACACCAAAGACCTCGGAAGACTAATCCGACTCCTGTCAACAATCCCCGGTGCCAACCCGACCTATGGATACCACCTCGCATTGAAATGTCATCGAAACCCCATATCGGATTTTTTTCAGCAGTTAATATCACCGGAATATATAGGTTTACATTTTTCATTACTCTAATCCTACTACAGTTTGAAGTCTTTCAGACTCTAATCCTTATTCCGGATTAAAACCTCTCAAGCCATAATCCTTATTGCAGATTGAAGCTTTCCAAACTTCTTAATTGATTTGTCTGTATGGTTAGTCGTAAGAAATCATCAAAAATTTCACTTCATCAAAAAATTTTTCTTTCTTTCCTCAAGGGCAGCAATCCGAGCCTCCTCTCTCTCAATTGCTGCTTGCGACATTACCCTTGTGGCGTTAGGTAGCGGACGGTGTTCGAGTCCTTTCCTTATCGCCTTTCCCTCCTTCAGTAGTTGGAAACCCTTGCTATCTATATATGTATCCTTAAAAATTCCCCAAATATACTCTACCGCTTCCTCCGACGGATGCACCAAGTCGGAGGCATAAAACCGATAATCGCGTAAATCGTCGTTCACAATCTCATAAGCCGGGAAATAAAAGCAATCCTCCAAAGCATTGCACAGCTCCTCCGTAGCCAAAAGTAGAATTGCCTTCGATCGAGCATTTCCCTCAAAACCATCTTTAAGGTGCCTAACCGGACTGACTGTAAACACAATCTTCAATTGAGGGTACCGCTCTTTCAATTTCATAATCAAGTCTTTCCACACCTCCACAATCTCACCCACATTCAATCTCCGACGCTCAAACATAGCCGACGGTTGCTTATGGCAATTCGCCACCAAATACCCGTCACGATCCGAAAGATAGTAGCACCAAGCAGTTCCGAAAGTCACAAACATCACCTCAGCCCTACTAAGCAAAGAATGTAACCGTCTGCCCCTCTCCACAAAAGCAACTCGCACATCCTCCACTGTTTCTGCACTTATTTTCGAGTCGAAAAGCCACGACCTCCACATTCCTCCGGCTTCAAACAGACTTTCCTCAAACCTCCTGTATCCCCTTAGCTCTCCTATATTTTTTTCTTCACCAACTGCTACAATATCCTCCTCACTGACCTCTTTACTTCCCCTTTTTTCTACACTAATATTCTCCTTATCCTCTAACTCGTCGGCTGTCTCTAAAGCCACTTCAAGAGCCGTAGCAATCGACAACGGATTATAAAGCGTACCTAATGGATTCTCTGCTACCCAAAGACAAGCACGCATCCGTGTGGCAATATTATCAGCAAAACACGAACCTAATAACACCGTCGGCTTAGATGGATCAATCACAAACGGTGCCCTCTTCGCTACATATTCAGTTCTAAACTTCATCTAAACACCTTTTTAGTATTACTAAAAGGGTGTTACCGATAATTTGGCAACACCCATTTTTACAAAATTCGAAATTCGACAATTCAGAGTTTCAGAGGGACATAGGGCAAATCAAATGCCTCAGCCACTCCCTTGAATGTAACCTGGCCATCCACGATATTCACACCGTCTGCCAACCCCGGGTCTTTCCGGCAAGCCTCCTGCCAACCAAGATCTGCCAAACGTAGAGCATAGGGCAATGTAGCATTTGTCAAAGCCAAGGTAGATGTGTAAGGCACAGCACCCGGTATGTTAGCCACGGCATACTGTATTACACCGTCCACTTCATACACTGGGTCGGAATGAGTGGTGGGATGGGAAGTTTCAAAACATCCACCCTGGTCTATCGCCACATCCACCATCACTGAACCGCGACGCATCGTCTTGACCATATCCCTTGTTACAAGATGCGGAGCTTTAGCACCGGGAATCAATACAGAGCCAATTACAAGATCAGTTGTGGGAAGTTCCTCCTCTATATTATGTTGTGAACTATAAAGCGTCCTTACATTTTTCGGCATAGTCTCTGCACAATGTCTGAGCACAGGTAGAGAAATGTCTGTGATAGTAACATCCGCACCGAGTCCGGCAGCCATAAGGGCAGCATTTCTACCTACAACTCCGGCACCAAGAATCAACACCTTAGCCGGCTTAACACCCGGCACACCACCGAGAAGCACACCCCTGCCACCTTGTGGTTTTTCAAGGAACCGCGCACCTTCCTGAATAGACATTCTTCCTGCCACTTCCGACATAGGGATAAGCAATGGTAAAGTTCCCTGACGGTCACGCACTGTCTCATAAGCGATACAAACAGCTCCCGACTTGATCATAGCTTCCGTAAGAGCAAGGTCAGAAGCAAAATGGAAATAGGTAAACACCACCTGACCCTTGCGCACGAGGGGATATTCAGGCTCAATCGGCTCTTTAACCTTGATTATCATTTCCCCCATAGCATACACATCCTCTATCGTGGGGAGAATTGTTGCGCCGGCTTCCACATAGGCAGCATCTTCAAAGCCAGAACCCTCACCGGCAGTATGCTGCACATACACCTCATGACCGTGTGCCACAAGTTCCTTAACTCCGGCTGGGGTAGCGCCCACGCGGTTCTCATTATTCTTAATCTCCTTGGGAATTCCAATCTTCATAATCGCGCACTGATTTTAAGGTTATTACTTCAAATATACTTTAACACATTGTCACTTCAAACCCGTTAAAAGGCTCACCCAAACCTAATAAAAGGCTATTTAAACCTCAATACAAGGCTCTCCATGACTCAAATGGTTTTTCGTCCACAAACATAACACTATTTTTTCACACCTCCAAACATTCCTCCCAAAATCTTTCAAAAACCATCTCCAATCTCAAAAAAAAAGTCGTATCTTTGTAACCTAATTACTCCTACCCATCTTTAAAAGCATCAATATGGAAATTGCATTAAAAAAGAATCAAAGTTTTCGACTTTCTGTTGAGCTCATCAATCGGCTTAAACAACTCGCAAAACGTCAGAACAGAAGTCTTAACAACTATGTGGAAACACTTCTTTTTGACGCAGCATATCACGAACCCAATGCAGTGACACTTGCAGCTATGAAAGAGGCAGAGAGTAATGCTTTGAAAAATGAGCCGCCTCTCGATATGTCTTCAATTGAAGCGATGGAAAAATCTATGGGATTATGAAAAAACTTAAACCCACCTCGCAGTACAAGAAGGACTATAAGCGATTTCGCAACAATCCCAAGAAACTCACAAAGCTATTTGAGATTTTAGAATTACTACGCCAAGAGAAGCCTATTCCCGAAGAGAACCGGCCACATCCATTAACGGGCAACTACGCAGGTCATATGGAATGTCATATTGATAGTGACTTTTTACTAATCTGGTTTGATCCTAACAGCGATACTATTAGCCTGGTACGTCTTGGCTCTCATTCCGAGCTCTTTGGATAAAAGAATTTAATTTTTTGGAAAATGCTTTGAACCATCTGTGGATGGTGGATGTTATAATATCAGAAAAGTGAATGATACAGGTCTTCAATTTTCTATCGTTTCATGATGTTAGGTTAGTTTGAAAAGTATTATGGAAAACATTACGCAAGCGGTCGATGTGAATCGGCCGCTTACTCATTTCAAAACCACTTCTAATTTCGCCACATACGCTTCTAATATATGCCTATCACAAAATTTGTTACATCTTTTCTCTAAAGAAAAAAGTATTCTTTATCCTGCCGGTGTAAATATCTCATAATTTTTTTATAAATTTGTAAAATAATTGAATTACAATCCAAAGTTATATTTGGATTTGTATCTGAACTTAAAGCCAATGACGAATTTCGATAGCAAAAAACTGACAGAATTAGTGGTGTATATACTTGATAAGACAGGTGGAGTGGATTTCTACCATGCTTTCAAGATTCTCTATTTCGCCGAGATGAAACATCTCGCAAAATGGGGAAGCCGAATTGTGCCCGATGAATTCTGTGCATTGAAATACGGACCTGTGCCGACGCAGCTATACGATGCCGTAAAAGAGCTGGATAATCCTCAAATGACTTTATCTAAAGAACTTTCAGAGGTAATCCAAATTGCCGGGGAAGATGCCCCCAACATTCTGCTGCCCAAACGAGCTCCCAATATCAGTTTTCTTTCAAAATCGGAAATTGAAGCTTTGGAGCAATCAATTGAAGAAAATAAATCATTGACATTTGGTCAACTGATGCGAAAATCTCACGATGAGGCGTGGAGCGAAGCCAATCGTCGCACCAAAGGCACCAATATAATTTCTCCCCTCTCAATGGCAAAAGTGCTTCACGCAGATGAAGCTATATTGGAATATATCGAAGAGCAAATTCAAATTGACGAGGCTTTAAGATAATGGGGATTTTAGATGCTTTGAATAAAGATGAATTAGCACGCTTGGCATCACATACCGTAAAAATTGGGGATGTCTATGAGATAACTATGACGGAGGCTAACGGTATCAAGCCTAAAGCCGGTCATACCAGTCGTGATTGTTCTTGGGTTCGATTCCAACGGGGTAGTCTATGGAGGAGTTATTATCAATTCTCAGATCAACAAGAACCTTCCTGCACATCTTAAAATGTACCATATGCCCCTCAAGCAATCAAAGTATCCTTTTTTAAGATATGATTCTTTTGTTGATTGTCTACGGCTAAAGGTGGCATTTCCACAAAAATTCAACGAGTGGAATTACTTGGGTAAGATTGATTCCTATGATGTAGACCTTATCATTGGTACAGTCAAAGAAAGTCCTGCCGAGAGCGCGGAACGTCTCGCACAATTCGGTCTGTAATTATCACTGTCAGATTCGATAGTATTACGGTAACTGCATAATTTATTGGTGAATGTTACAAATCTATACGTATTTGTTACATATGCTTGGGATGAGATACATCCGCATAAGTAAAAACTACGCTACATAATCCGATTAAGAAGATTTATCCTTAACTTTGCAACCAGCTTTACCACTCCTCCTCGATGCTTCATGCTTTTCGCTCCTCCATAATGTTTCGTGCTTATCCCTCCTCTATTATAATGCTTTGTGCTTATGTCTCCTCTTTCGATTCTTACTTTCTCAATATCTAACCGTTTATTTAATGATGAATAAGAGAAAACTCCCTTTTGGCAGGATTGCAGTTAGTGCTTTCTGCTCTGCTTTGACCCTCTTCTCCTTCCA
>CAMWTL010000080.1 GCA_947177145.1 uncultured Porphyromonadaceae bacterium | reverse complement strand
AAGGTATGTGTGTTAGGTAAGACACTTGTTGATAATCTTTTTCCTGACGGCACAGATCCGGTAGGTAAAATAGTTCGTTTCGGGAAAATTCCTATGACCATCATTGGTGTACTCGAAGAGAAAGGCTATAACACGATGGGTCAGGATCAAGATAATCTTGCCTTAGTGCCCTACACCACCATTATGAAGCGTGTGTTGGCTACCGACTATCTGCAAGGTATACAGGCATCAGCCATTGATGAGAGCATGACCGACCGGACAATAGAGGAGATAACCGAAATTCTTCGTGCGCAGCATAAGCTTCGTGACGGTGAGGAAGACAATTTCACAATTCGTTCTATGCAGGAGCTTGCAGAGATGATCTCCTCCACCTCCTCTATGATGACGGTGCTTTTAGCAGCCGTTGCGGGCATTTCTCTACTTGTCGGCGGTATAGGCATTATGAACATTATGATTGTCAGCGTCACGGAACGTACACGCGAGATTGGTCTGCGTATGAGTATTGGAGCGACAGGACGTGACATTATGATGCAATTCCTTATCGAAGCGGTGATTATATCGGTCACAGGTGGTCTATTGGGTATCTTGCTCGGCGCGGGAGCCACGTGGATGATCTCCTTCATAGCCCACTGGCCCGTACAGATCGATATTTCCTCAGTGATACTCTCCTTTGTAGTATGTACCGTAATCGGTATCATCTTCGGATTCTATCCGGCTGCAAAGGCTTCAAACCTTGACCCTATCGAAGCCATACGCTACGAGTAATGTCACTTGTTCGAAATTACAGGTATGAATGAAAATAAGTTTTTAGTTAGTAGGTTGGGAGGAACGGCGACAGCTATGCTGCTGGCGTTCCTCCTTTTTTACTTTCCTTCGGTCCTTACCCTCCTAAGCGAGCATGGTGAACCGCGTCTATGGACAGTCACCGGTGTGGTGATGGCAACTTTCTACACTGTCGTATTCTGTGTGAACTACTTTTGGCTTGTTCCTTGGCTTTTGGAACATCCCGAAAGGCGCTCCCTATACTTCATTGTCAATATTGTTCTCATCCTTGCAGTGTGCTGCCTGATTCCCATATGGTTTGAGGCATCCGGTGGATTGCCAATGCCTAAAGGTCATAGACATAAAACCATAACAACAGCCCAATATCTGATAGGCTATTTTCGTTTTATTATAAGAGACGGTATAATGATGGTATTATCAGCTGCGCTTGCCTATGCACTTCGCCTATCAGAAGCCCGAGAACGTCTTCGCAGACGTGATCTTGAACTGAGTGCCGAGAAACGTCAGATTGAGCTGAAGAGTCTTAAAGCTCAGCTTAATCCCCATTTCCTCTTCAATTCGCTCAATAATATATATGCTCTTATCGGCTTTGCTCCGGAAAGGGCACAGACGGCTCTCCACGATCTCAGCAATATGTTGCGTTTTATGATATATGACTCCGGCTCAACGGCAGTCACCTTAAGCAAGGAGATGCAGTTTATAGCTGATTACACAGCCCTTATGCAGCTAAGGCTCAATAGCAACATTCAAGTGGATTGTAATGTTATGGACTTCCCACCCAACGATATACAGGTCACTCCCCTGCTCTTCCTCACCCTTGTGGAAAATGCTTTCAAGCACGTCGCTCCGCTTCCCGATGGCAAAGGATTTATAAAGATAAAGATTGGAATAGAAGACACCCGACTTGTGGGTACTGTCTCCAACACCTTCAATGATTCAAAGCAGCAGCAATCAACCGACTCCTCTGAATCAGGTGTAGGTCTCGAAAACGTGCGCCGTCAATTGCGTCTCCTATATCCCGACTCACATACATTTACTATCGACAGAACCTCCAATGCCATAGATCAAGCCCCAAACATTTTCATAGCCACTATCTCAATCGCTCTCACATCCCTCAAAGTCTCGGCATCTAATAATCAATAAATACCTCCTTTTCCCTTTGTGATAACTTCCTAAAATCTCATAAATATCAAAATATCCCTCAATATTAACCCTTCTCGTTAAACCAAATTCCTCTCCTAATCTCTAAATTATAACTCATAAACATAATTCTGTGAACTGCTAACTCCTCACTCAAAACTAAAAACTCCTCACTGCTACCTCCAAACTACTAACTGCCCAGCTATGGACCGAAAGATTAAGTGTATTATCATAGATGACGAACCATTAGCCCGTGAACTCATTAAAAGCTATGTGGAGAAAACACCCTCTCTACAGCTTGACGGCTGCTATGAATCCGGAGCCGAAGCAATTAAATCAGTTATGACGGGTGATATAGACCTTGTATTTCTCGATATAAATATGCCAATGCTTAACGGCATAGACTTTGCACGTGTCATACCGCAACGCACACGCATAATCTATATCACGGCATACGAACAATACGCGCTTCAGGGTTTTCGTGTCAATGCGCTCGATTATCTTCTTAAACCGGTGAACTTCGCTGAATTTACTAAGGCAGTGGGTAAGGCGGTGGAATGGGTGGCAATGCGCGATTCGTTTGAAAACACATCACCGCGCACCAACGATGATTTCTTGACAATAAAAGCCGATTCTCGCCTCATACAGATGCGCACTGACTCCATCCTATACGTCGAGGTACAGAACGACCGTGTGGTCTTCTACCGTAAAGACAGCGAGCCGGTCAGCTCACTCATAAGTATGAAAGAGATTGAAGAGCTGCTCCCTGCCGACCGTTTTATGCGCGTCCACCGCTCCTTTATAGTCAACCTCTCCAACATAGAAATTGTGGAGCGCAACCGCATAGTCTTTGGCAAGACCTACATCCCCATCGCCGACTCCCGCCGTGACGACTTCTTCTCCCGTTTCACCCGCCACTAATCCCATAAATTACCACACAAAAGGATGTGGATAAGTCACTTCAACCACCTCAAATTTTACCTTGCCGATAAATTGTGCTGTGGTCAATATCTTGGCAGAGGAAGACGGGGTTTGCGTAAAACCTCTTAATGCCATTGCAGTCTTTGAAACAACAGGCTTATCGGTATACCTTATGCCAAAAACAAGCTGACGGTGAGTTGCAGTAGCTATAGAGTGATACAACACATCATCATTAAGCATCCAAGCAGCAATAGATTCCATCTGTTTTAGCATATACGCACGTTTTCCCTCGGGATATACAGTAGAGCTTCCCGGATTTACATATTTGGAATCTGAACATGTGATGTCACAAAAAGCCACTTTCTTATATGCATACTCATCATAGGCATCTGTAAATATGTAATCACAATTCTTAAACCCCACAAGCTTCTTTGGAGGGAAGGTGTTAAGCCAAGCATCAAGCGAACATACCGCAATTGGTTTCAAAGGATGCACTTTTAAAACTTCATAGCTACACCGAAAAGGATGTCCATTGGAGGTATATTGAGATGTACACCGCCAACACGCTTTTTCATCATTCAATACAAAGTCTTTTTCGTACACTTCCACGGGAGGCAATGGTATGTTAGGGTCACCAAAAAGCGTTTGTGCCCTTGTCTGAAGCAGTTTTTGAAACCTATCCATTAACGATGGCTTTATCAGTTTAAAACCAGCCTATTATAGTCAGCAAGAATCCTTTCCATAGGTGAAGTCAGGTCAATGGTATCAACGACCGTATTTCCCATCTCCGTCTTGGATTTGAGATTGATCAAATATCCGTTATGGATAGCAAACACTGCCAATTCATCTGCCGGAAGAGAGGCATACCCATCAGAACGATTAATGATGAGATTCAGAGCATTCACGATATAGGGACTGTGGGTAGCCAGCATAAGAGTTACAGGGTTACTTGCACGGTTGAATGCCGTGTCAACCAAATAATCAACCATCTTTATTTGTGAAACCGGGTCAAGACTTAGTTCCGGTTCCTCAATATGAATATTAACTACTGTAGGGACGTCGCTAAGTTCAGTAGAAGGATGAAAGTCAGTTATCCTGTCACTTTCAAAAAGATAGCTCAGAATAGACCTTCTCTTGGCCTCTTTAAACGAAAACTCGTTAGCAAAATACTTGGTCAAGAGTGCCAAGGGAGCCGCAGTCTGTATGCCCGATGAGGCGTGACGCAATTCAATAGAATCATGTACTCCCGGCATTGTGAAAAAATAACGTGGCACCCCATTACGTTTCTCTATGTTCAGATGCCCGTTAAGAAACCCAAGATCAAGTCCCTGTATATGCTGTGCCGCTTCAGTGAAATCTGTAAGAGTCTCTTGGAAATAGAAACCCAGAGAGCCTTTAGAATTAGCAGGATTAGCAATCCACGATGGAATCACATTACGCATCTCCGACACCCAAGATTCCTTAGAAAAATGTATGTCTGTATCGGGGATATTCGATGGCAAATACAATTTTTTATCTTTATAGGTGATGCAATACTCTACACCCGCTTCAGATATTACTTTGTAAATAATCTCTGCTTTTGATTCATAAGGAATATGAGCCTTGAGATCATCGCGCAAGAGCCCATCAATAGAAATCTTAAACGGAGATTTGGAGATACCGGAATTTTTTAGATAAGACCTTATACATATCAATTTGAACACATAGCGCATAAGTATGACAATTTTCATAAGCATACTTTTACCGGAGCCTGAGGGACCGATAAACACCGTAAAAGAAGGTATCTCGGTAATATAGATATTCTTTAAAGGACCGATATTGCGTATAATTATAGATTCCTTCATAAATATTTGATTATTAATATTTATTGAACTGCATAAGACAAAGGCCAATTATGGACAGCCAATTTCCAAATCACCTTCAGAAGCATCGGCAATTGAATATGATGTATCTGAAAGGTAGATTATCATTTAAAAACCCGTGACAAAGCCGGATTCATTAGCAAAGGTAACTAAAAGTTTTCATTCAACAAAATTACTACCGAAAGACTTAATATCATTTTTAAAGAAGCTAAAAATACAAATAAAAAAGCAGATATCCGGAGTTCGGATACCTGCTTAAAAGTATTTTTATGAGCTTAAAGGATTCTCTTTTGTAGAAAGGATTTTTATTTGTAAAGCTCCGGCTTAACCTGAACTGAGTAAGTGTTACGCTTCCACAGCATAAACAGAATAAGCAGAACCATTATACATCCGTTGAGTAGATAAGAGAAGTTGGGATCACTGCTTGCCTTGAAAAGTTTTGCCACTCCATCAACAATAATCGGTGTAAGGGAGATACCCACATAATTGGCTGAAAGAACATAACTGAAATACTTGCTTGATTCCTCCGGTGTCGGAGCTAAGAAAGTAGCTTTATCGTAAATAATAGGCTGCATTGTGCCATAAGCAAAACCCATTATGCCAATGGCGAGGAGATAAGCAGCATAGTGATGGAAAAACCCGACAGCATACAGAGTCAGCATAACCAATAGAGCTCCCCAAATCATAACCTCCTTGCCTATTAATTTGATTGTCTTAGGCAATGCAAAGCCGGCAAGTGTACAAGTAAGGAAATACATAGATGTCGCCGTGCCTGTGTTGCCGGTAGATAGGTGATAGTGCTTAAAGGTAAAAGGTAGATAATAGGATACCACCTCAGTAGAATAAGTGATGGTAAAGTAGATTATAATCACACCAATGAAAAGCTTAACACTCTCCTTAGCTGAAAATTCCATACCCGACGCTTCAGGTTTAAGGGAAGTGGCGGTCGGTTTAGAAGCTGAGGCAACCGTCTTCTTTTGAGAGGTAGAGGTTGGAGTTGAGGAAACAATTTTATGCTTGGATATATACGAGGAGGTTAAGAAAGGAATCAGACACAGAGGAATGATTGGAATCATATAAACAATGAAAGGAAGATGCCAATTCTTATTAGCCACGAGACCCACGAACAGTGTGCCGAGAATAATCGTGAAGTTGGAGATGCCACTCTTCATTCCTAAAAATTTGACACGAGCTTTTCCAAAGAAATATTGTCCGATCAGCCCACCTGCCAATGGCACTACTATACCACATCCCACACCGAGCAAAGCACTTATAAGAATAAGCTCAAGCATTGTGTGTGCAAAAAAATAGAGGATCCCAGCCAGCAGGTATATCGCCAGACCGATTGTAACAAGCAACGACTGGCTATGACGAACTGAAAGCTTTCCCGAAATCAGCATGAACGGGATAATCACCAAATTTGGCAATACGGTGAGCATCTGGATTTCAAGTTCTGAGGCTGACGGGAAAATAACTTGCAGCCTTCCCATAATCGGGGAGATAGCGAGTCCCGGCAGATTTACTGTCAACGAGATCGCCAAGATTGCAATCAAAGTAATTAGAGGCACTTTGCCTGCCCCGGAATCTATATATTTCATAGTAATATTATTTAGTTCTTTTAACTAATTTCTACCAGTGTCTGTCAACAGTCTTTCAATGAAGCGTAAAAGACATAGGAATTACGCTTTATTAGACATATTACCAATGGAATAGCAAGAATTATAGCTCCTAACCAAAATGCGAAAACATGACCTGACAGATGGAACAAGTCCTTGATACCGGTCATTATCAAAGGTGCTACGGCTGTTCCGAAATAATTAGCGGTCATAATAAGAGACAGTGTACGCGTAGAATCATTAGTATTAGGAGACAATACAGCAGCTTTATTATAGAACAAAGGTTGCATAATGCCATAACCTGCACCTACCAACACAACTCCGATTATATATGTCCAGAGAGCGTGAGTCATAGCCATAAGTACCAATCCCCCTATCATTAAAACAAGACATAACCAAGAAGTAGAATTACGCACAGTGCCTACAAACTTAGTAAGAGAGAAACCAGCCAAAGTAATGAACAGGAAGAATATAGATGTGACAATACCACTCCAAGTACTCGAAAGGCCATCATCCTGCATAGCGAACGGCACATAATATGACACAACAATCGTGCAGCAAGTGATAGTAAAATATAGAACCATTATACCTATAATAGATCTATCACGCTCTTTTTTAGTTGTAGGGCGTATAGATGGCACCGAAGATTTAGATGTCGATTCTGCAGAAGACACTGCTGCCGATGTAGAAGAAGCAGAAGAAGAGTTTGGAATGGAGGAAGCTGTTTGAACAGCTGTTTTCTCAAGATATTTTTTTGAAAGAAAAGGAGCAAGTACCAATGGAACTATCGGTATCAAATAAACTATAAAAGGAAGGTGCCAATTAGATGTACCCAGCCACCCTACTACAAGTGTAGCGATAATAAGTGAGAAGTTAGCGATACCGGATTTGATACCCATCTGTGTCATACGTTCATGTCCTACAAACAAGTCTGCAATGACACCGGCAGCCAAAGGAATCACAATACCACAACCTACGCCAATAAAACAGCTGATCACAATAAGTGCTATAAGACTTTTGGCAAAGAAACAAGCTATACCCGCTGCTAAAAAGATAGCCATACCAATACAAATCAGAGTCAGCTTACTTCGAGACATAGACATCTTGCCAGCCAAAAGAATAAAGGGAAGAATACAGAAGTTGGGCAAGATACTCAACAACTGAATCTCAAGATGCGATGCATGAGGAAAAATCTTGTCAATATCGCTCATCACCGGTGTGATTGCAAGTCCCGGAAGATCTACCACAAGTGATATTGACCATACTGCCAAGAGGGTCAGCAATGTAATTTTCCCTTTGCCGGTATTAATAAATTTCATAATTATAATAATTAAAAACCGGTCCGGGAGTTCTCCCAGTTATAATATCGGGATTTCTCTCCGGACCGGATGCGTAAAACAATTTTTTATCTAATGACGAATACTATCAGGAATTTCCTTTAGAGTTATCTGGAGCATTTTGAGAGGCACTCTTAGCTTCATCAGCTTCAACACGTTTCTCAAGATCTGCAATCTCACTCTGCATCTTCTCCACATCATGATATGTATTGAGAAGAGCCTGACGATTTGAAATCCAATCTTCCACAGTCATGGTGTCACGCTGTTTTGCAGCTTCAATCATTGCAGGTGTAGGCTGGAAGTCAGCCGGCCATTTTGAAACATCACCCGGTTTACGATCTTCAATCTGCCAATCGAAAGGATAGAAGTTGGCATTCTTGTTTTTCCAGTCGGGACGACGGCAAGCGTATACCACAAGAGGAAGGGCTACAAATATTACCACACCTGCGATAAGCACGCCTACATATACTGATGACGAACCGGTATTGATCTGCGAAGGCGGGAAGAAACTGAGGACTGTAGCAAATACCATACCTGAAATACCTACTATACCAATCAGATACTCAACAAATTTTCCACCGGGGACCTTAAAGCCACGGGGTTTGTTGGGTTGTGTGCGACGAAGACGAATAAACGCCATATAAATCATAGCACAAAGAATCAGATAAAGGATAGTGGACATCTGGGAAAGTATCTGATAGGCTGACTCTACTGACGGAAGAATAACCAATACCAAAGAAAGAAGAGTTACAAATATACCCTGGATCCAAAGAATCGGAGTATTGATACCGTTCTTGTTAGACTTCTGAAGTGACGGTGGCAAGAAACCACTCTCACCTACAGCCACAAGACCTGTAGAAGGACCGGTTACAATTACACTGACCTGACCAATTACACCATAGGTGACGAAGAGGGCAATCACATTACCCAGCCAAGGACAATGAATGGTTTCGAAGAGCTTATGATAAGTTGTAAGAAGAGTGGCGAGAAGGTTAATATCCTTAGCGGGAGTTACAAATCCAATTGCAAGTGTACCACCGATAAAGACAACAAGAATCACTATCACAGCCATAAAAAGAGCTTTCGGATAGCCACGACGGGGATCTTTCATCATCGGCACGTGTACGGCATTCATCTCCATACCTCCGAAGAAGAGGAATATTGACGCCGCAAACACAATAGTGCTCAACTTAGTGAAGTCAGGGAAGAAATTTTCATGCACAAGTTCGATTTTCT
Organism: uncultured Porphyromonadaceae bacterium; assembly: GCA_947177145.1. Taxonomy (GTDB): domain Bacteria; phylum Bacteroidota; class Bacteroidia; order Bacteroidales; family Muribaculaceae; genus Lepagella. Next base: position 2,579 of record CAMWTL010000080.1, on the reverse strand, counting down.
CACCCATACAAAGGTAAACTATACCCATTATAATGAGGAGGGCACCCGGAATAATAGTACCGAAGAGACCACCGGTCTGACTCACGAAATTCGCCTTCTTCATTCCTCTAAATGAGTTGAATGTAGCAAACCAGTAAACACCGAGTACAATAAGTATGGTGTAAAGCTTGTTCGATGAAAGTTTATTGTCAAATGATTCCGGCCAGAATATATAAGCTAACGATACAGCACCGAACATAAGCACCGCCGGGAACCAGATTACCAGACATTGCCATTCGAGATACATGCCTGTCCAACCCCACCGCGTGCCAAACGCCTCGGAAATCCAACGATAAAGACCACCGGAGTGAGTATAGGTAGATGCCAATTCAGCACAAACCAATGCGAAAGGAATTAGATAAACGATGCCGGCAAGTACGTACCAAAAAATAGACTGAATACCAAATTCAGCTTGTGAAGCAAGACCCCTGAGACTAACAACAGTGGTTATGATCATAAGTGTCATACCCATCGTAGTGATGGTTGCCACCTGACCTTTAGCTGTCTTAGGCGCAGTTCCCGACGTAGGTGCCGGAGACGGGTTAGATGTATTTGAAGAACTCATAATTGCCTAAGTTAAATTGATAATACAAATTGATAAATAATAAAATAAAGGCTCACCCCCGCGCCAGCCGGGAACCGACTCAGCGTAAGGGGTGAGCCCTAATTGTTTATACTACAAAGGTATTAAGCTGACTATACCTTAAGTATTCTAATAAGTAGTTTCTATAACTTGCTGATAGATTACAACTCTACAACGGGATAAACCTCACCAATCTTAGTACCTACCTTATAGTGAGTACCCTTGTGAGCAGAAATCGATACATTCATGTTCGGTGAGAAGAGGTATACGATATCTGAACCACCAAACTGGAAGTAGCTGATCTCATCACCCTTAGCCAATGCTCTACCAACCTCGGCAGTAATAACAACTGAAGATACCTGTGGCATTGCAATCGGGAGGATAGCTACATAACCATACTTAGTCTCAAGAACGATCAGACCACGAGTCTGCATAAACTCATAACCAGCCTGGTCAGGAGCAGTAGCACGCCATGCTTCTACCTGATGTGTAGCAGGATTCTCCTTAGCAGGAACAGCTACAAGGTCTACATAGCAAGCACCCTGGATTACACGTGCCTCACGTACGATACCGGCGAGAGGTGCATGCTGACGATGATAGTCAGTCCAGCTCAAGAATGAGTGACACCACATACCACCCATGAACTTATCAGCGTATGGGCTACCTTCGAGAAGTTCTGAGATCTTCCAGTCAAGACCCTTGATACGTACATGGGTGTCAGGACGGATTTCCCATTGTCCACCGAAGCAAGCATCAGCAGGGTGTACGATGATCTTATCGTCGGAGATAGCTGCGATAGGACGATAACCCGGTTTTGTATGACGTGCAAACATCTGGTTAAATGTCTTCCAGCCGCCACGTGGCTCAAGATATTCATCCATATTGTATACAGCGCTATCATAGAATGACTTCACGCTGTCAGCAGTGATAGATTCGGGGCTATCAAGCCAATCACCGATAGCGTAGCAGTAGTCTACCATCCACTTTGAAAGCGGTGTTAACTCAGGCTGAGTATCACTTGGTGCGCAGGGGGTCTGAAGAGACTTCACAGGCTCCTGATCAAGCACGAAGAAAGAATTGAAAAGGTGGGTATATACGTTTGTGCCCTCACGGTTCTCAGCGGGAACCCACTCACAGTATGCCTGGAGATAGTCGAGATATTTCTCGATTGAGTCGATGTCAGACAAGCCGGGGATGTTATATTCCTTAACCTTGGCAAAAGCCTGATTGAATTTGTCTTCCCAATGATTCTCACTAATGAGATCGGCCAATTCCTGCACAGCAGGAGAATACTTTGTTGTTGCCATAAAATAGTGTTTTTATAATATTTTTAAGCGAGGTGATTTAAAATTTAACGAATAGCAATGAAGAGACTGCCTACAGAGTGGAGCAAACATTTTCTTCTATGAATCGAAGAATTCCAAAACACGACATTTTAATTGTGTTGATTGTGTCTTTCTAAAAATAAATCGGTCTAAAAGTATGTCGAGCCATGGTCTTCGACAGGGATTCAGAAAGTTTTATTCTTTCAAGTACACTAATCTAACAAGGCAGATAAAGAAATTGTTCTGAACATATATAAAAAATTTTGTTTTTTTTGAAAATTATACTTGATCACTCCTATTTACACCTTAATTATATAAATATTTGAGAAAAATCATCGACACTAAAAAGCCCTTTGTAGCTTATTAAAAATAACGTCTTTAAAATAATGCCTCAATATAGCTATAGAGCTCCTGCCAATTTGCATGGCTACAGTCCACAGAAGTTCTATGCCGACCACAGACCCTAAGTTGAATCAAGCTTTTCAAAATATTCTCTGTCTGCCACTAATCATTTACATTCGGTAAGTATATAAGATAATATCAAAGCATTACATAAAGTAGATTAGTAAGCGTAATAAAATCGTAAAAAAGAATATGTAGATGATACATCCACATATTATACATAAATATTC
>CAMWTL010000079.1 GCA_947177145.1 uncultured Porphyromonadaceae bacterium | reverse complement strand
CGGGCACGAGTGCCACACGTATCCAAGTGTTGTTGCCGTCATCGGCAGGTCGGGCAGTGCCGAGAAATTCCGAATTCAGGCGTGTGGAGATTGCTGATAGAATATTGTCAGGGGAAAGACCGAGCACTGACAGAAGTTCGCTGTCGTAGGTTATGTCCCATTCCATAGGCATGGCTCCCGAAAGCTCCACCTTTGACACTCCGGGTATACGGCTAAGGGCAGGGCGCAGTCGCTCGTCGGCATAAGCCATAATTTCGGCAGCGGGAAGGTCAGCGTTGATGGTATAGCTCATAAAGGGGCGGGCAGCATCGTCGTCTACCTGACTCACGCTTATATGGGGGTAGCTAAGATTCTCCGGAAGATTATCCCATATCTGACGCACAATCATGGCGGTCTCGAAGCGGGCTGTGGAGATCGAAGTATTGCGGTCGAGTTCAAGGCGCACGTATCCGCTGCCGGTGCGTGAGCGGGATTTCACATACTTCACCCCCTGCACCCTCGAAAGGGCTGATTCGAGACGGCTCGTAGCCTCCTGCTCCACGGCACGTGCAGAACTGCCCTGCATACTGAAGCTAACCGTGACGGCGGGTAGAGCCTCCGATGGCGAAAGCCTTACAGGGAGCAGGGGAGCGAGGGCAAGCCCAAGCAGGGAAAGTGAAATGAAAATTACAATCACCGAAAACGATGATATATAGCGCATCTTTGAGGTCATAAGTCGTGTTATCTTACGCCGAGGGCATTGTCAAACGATACGGAGATCGGGAGGTGAAGCTCAAAATCGAAGAGAGTGAGCCGGCGTATCTTGTAATAGCTCAACCAATAGTTTTTCAGCGAACTGATATAGTTGCGGCTTGCCTCCTGCTGGCGGTTGTGGGAGAGGGTGAGGCTGTTGATGTCGGCTTTCCCTATTATGAAGCGTTGGCGGGTCTGGGCATATGCCGCGTCTGCCAAGTCAAGGGCTTCCACCGCACTCTCCACGAGTCGCTGCTGCGAGGAGAAATCTGAAAGGGTCATCGTCACATCCTGCTCTACAGAAAGTTCCTCTTGCCGTCCTTCGATACGTGCCACGTTGAGTGTGTTGCGTGCCATATTATATTTCCCTTTACGCACTCCCCAGTCGATCAAAGGCACCGATACGGAGACCGAAACGAGATCCTGACGCTGAAGCGAGCTGTAGGCTCCTCCCAAAGTGGGGGCTACCTGATTGAATCCGATACTGGCATTGACACTCGCGTTGAAGCGTGATTCGGCAAGAGTCTTGTTGACGTCGCGTTCCGCTTCCAGCACAGCCTGCCGACGAGCCATAAGAGTAGGATTATTGTCGAGGGCATATTGGAGAGCATCAGCCACGGGTATGTCGATTATGGCCGGTTTACCGGGCAATACCACCTCTATTTCAGTGTCGGTGTCAAGTCCGAGGTAGGAGGCGAGCGAGAACTGGGCACGTTTCAGGTCGATATTTGCATTTTCGAGCGTGTTGCGTGCGTTAACCTTGTCGAGACGCAGAGTAAGGAGGTCGGCTTGGGAAATGGCAGCTATGGCAAAACGCCGTTCTCCGACGGTGTAGAGCGTATCGGCTGAGGTAAGGTTTTCCACGGCGAGGTTATATTCTGTCTGGGCAAGGGCGAGTGTGAAGAAATGCTCCACCACCTCCTGCGATACTGTTTCCATATTGAAGAGGAACTCCCGTTTTGCTTTCTCGTACTTCAGCGGCTCGATGCGCTTCTCCCACCGGAAAGGGTTGTAGCCTATAAGGTCTTGACGGTAGCCTATCCTGACGGGTACAGTGGAGAACTGATGGGAAGTGTATGCTCCGAAATTGCGCAGATATTCAAGGTCGCTTTGCAGATATAGGGATCCGCCGAGGAAGTCGACGTTCTGGTATGCGCTCAGTCCTGCCGACGCGCTGTAGGTCTGCTGGCTTCGGAACACGTCGATGTTCTCCTGCGAATCGTATCGCTGAGTGATGTAGCGGTAATAGCTTGCGGGGGTCACTGAAAGCGACAGGCTCGGCAGACGGTTGGCTTTGAACGTGCGCCATTCCCAATAGCCGGAGGCATATAGGTTCTGGTTTTTGAAAGAGGCAAGCGACGAATCATTTGCCACTTTTATTGCACGTTCAAGGGTAAGGGTAATCTTATCTCCTCCGAAAGCACTTGAAGAGGCGAGGGAGAGAAGCAACAGTATGGTGAGGAAAAGCGGTCTCATAATCAGATATGTTCTTTGTATGGGTATATGGATTTCAGGCTGCAACGTGATACCGGCGGTAGATTAAGAAATAGACGAGCGGGATAATGAAAATGCTGACCAGCGTGCCCACCACCATCGAGCCTATCATAGCTATGGCAAGGGGTCGCTGAAGCTCACTGCCCATATCGGAGGTGAAAAGCACGGGGAGCATTGCGAAGATAGTCGTGAGCGAGGTCATTATGATTGGGCGCAGTCGGCGTTGTCCGGCTATGTGAATCGCCTCCAAGAGGGGCGTTCCGGCTTTACGCTCCTCATTGATAGCGTCGAGTTTGAGGATAGAGTCGTTGACGACTATACCGCAGGTGACGATTATGCCTATCGCTGACATAAGGTTGAGCGACTGTCCGCACGCCCATAGGCTCAGGAGAGCGAAGGTTATGTCGATAGGAATCTCCAAAAGCACCACCAAAGGCTGTGAGAAGCTCTCAAACTGTGCACACAGAATGAAATACATCATAAGTAGGGATATGAGGAGAATCACACTAAGCTCACGCATCATCTTGGCGTTGGAGAAGATGGCACCGGTGAAAACAGTGTCAAATTCATTTGTGGCATCTGCCACATCCCTCACACTGCGCATCACACGCTCTGCCTCCGATGCCTCTATGTCGAAGTCGAGCGGGACAAACTCACCACCTTCGCCGGCACGGAGAGTCTTGAAGTCGTGGGCACGGGAGAGACTAACGAGGGCTTTCAGTGGCACTTCAGAAGTTTTACCGGTGCGGTCGGGACGTGATGTCACGAGTGATGTGCGCATAATCTCCTCGATGCTCTTGTCGGTGTCGGCAATCCTTACGGGTACATAGTCCTGATAGGAGCGCAGTGTGGTTACGTCGGCACCTTTGAAAGCGGAGCGAATCACTCTCTGCACCTCGGAATAATCGACGTTGTAGAGGGCAAGAAGCTCTTGACGCACAGCTATATTAATCTGCTCACGCAACGGAATCTCCTGCACCTCCGCTCCTGTGGCTTTGATTATATCGCCACGTGCGCTTTCGGCAGATTTCACTACCTTACCGCCGTCAGAGTTCTTGAACGACAGACGTGCCTGCAACGGAGGCTCCGAGGAGGAGAATACCTTCTCAAACACATTTTCCGGAGCTGAGAAATCGAAGGTTGCCAAAGGATAGTGTGAGCTTATAAATCCTGCTACCGAATCTTTCAGTGCATTCAGTAGAGAGGGCTTGGAGGTGCGCAGATATATTTCCGCCTCAGCCGACGAAAGTTCCGTGCCGGGAAGTATGTAGTCCTGAAGTCCAACAGCGGCTGAGGATTCTTGCAGAATCTCACCGAGCGACTGTGTGAGCTGTTGTGACCGGCGCAGGTTCTCCTCAACGTTTATGTTCTCGTTCCAGTCTATACGCACCATCGTCTCCGCGCTGTCGATTTTGGGCATTCTCTCCGTGTCGAGCACTTTGAAAAGTGGCAATGCAGCTATGATGGTGACAATCACAAATCCCACCGAAAGAGCTTTATGGGAGAAAACGAAGTCTATTCCACGGTCATACCACCGTATAAGTACAGGGAGTTCTTCTTTCTCTTTACGCTTTACTTCATCTTCGTGGCTTTTGGGTGCAGAGCTTTCCATCGGGGGAGCTGCATTTTTCTCTACGGGAGCTTTCTTACCCTTAAAGAAGAGATAGTAGAGCACCGGGAGAAGCGTAATGCCTACCACATAAGAGGCAGCCAAACCGGCAGTGATGGCAAATGCCTGGTCGGCAAAGATTGCTCCTGCTATGCCGCTCATGAACACAAGAGGCACGAATACTGCCACTGTCGTGAGTGACGAACTGAGCATAGGTGTGATCATCTCGTTTGTGCCCTTCACGCAACTCTCCTCTAAGGAGAAGCCGCGCAGTCGGTATTGCGTGATATTCTCCGCAACAATCACTGAGTTGTCGATCATCATACCTACTGCCAATATCAATCCGGCAAGGGAGATTATGTTGATCGACACTTTGAAGAGATAGAAGAGGAGGAATGTGGCAATCACAGCCACCACTATGGTAAGCCCTATGATGAATGGAAGTCTGCCGCTACGCATAAATAGGGCACAGACCACAAACACGAGTATAAGACCGAGTATAAGGTTCTGTTCAAGGTTGGAGATGGTGAAGTCGAGCAGCTGGGTCTGGCTACGGCTTTTCGAGAAAACGATGTCGGGGTATTGGGATGAGAAATATGCGATTGTGTTGTCTACAGCTTTCTCCATAGCTGCCATACTCTCGGCATCGTGCTTTATAAGGGCAAGAGTCACGGCGCGGTCACCGTTGTAGTAGGAGAAACCCTCCGGATCGGCTTCCGTAAGTTCTACGAGGCAGAAGTCGGAGAGGCGGTGCATCCTTCCGTTTTTGAGAAATTGCAGATTACCTACATCCTGCGGGGTGCGAAGGCGGTTAGAGATCTGGATATTGTATTCATAATAGCCATCGCGCACAATCATACTGCCGGGGTCGGCATTATGAGCCTTTAGGAGCGATTCGATGTCGGCGGCGGTGATTCCTTGTGAAAGGAGCTTATCGTTGTCGGGCACTATGCGCAGCTGGCGTGAAGGTATACCTGTGGCATCTACCATCGCTACTTCAGGAAGCTGTTCGAGGCGACGGCGCACGATGTTGGCTGCCACCTCTGCCATATCCATAAAATTAGCGTTGTTGCGTGGGGTGAGGTTGAGATAGACCACCGGTATGTCGGTTGCACTCGCTTTCACCGCTTTGGGTCGTGTGGCAGTGCGTGGCAGAGAGTTCATTGAGGCGTCTATCTTCTCATTCACCTCGATAAAGGCAAGGTCTGTGTCAACGCCATAGTCCATCGTAAGGCGTATTATGGCAGAGCCGTCTCGGGTCTCGCTCTGAATGTCGCTCAATCCGCCCACTTGCAGCAGATTCCTACGCAGGGGGGTAACCATCGTATTTTCAAGCTCACGGGCAGACATATTGTCGCCGCTCACCTGCACGGTGATATGGGGGATAGCCACATCGGGGAGGAGCGACACGGGGAGCGTGGAGAAGGTGACGCAACCTATTATCACCAGGGCAAGGAAAGCCATGATGACGGCTATGGGGCGTTTTATAAGGAAGTCAACCACGGCACGTCATATTATTTTGATTTCACATTCACGGGGGCTTCGTGGGCAAGGTTTTCGCATCCGCTCACAATCACGGTCTCGCCGCCCGAAAGCCCGTCGGTGATCTCGTAGCTGTCAAGGTTCTCCATTCCGGTGGTCACATAGTTCCAGATAGCTTTCTTACCGTCGAGCGTAAACACTACCGGTCTGCCTGAACGCAGCACCACGGCAGATTTCGGCACCATCAACCGCTCTCCCACAGGACGGTTGATGTTGACACGCACGTTCATACCGTCAATAAGTCCTTTGCCATCGGCAAGACGTGCCTTTACCTGTATATGGCCGTTTTCGTCGATAAGGGGGTTGATTTCGGTTATGCGTCCTGTGTGTGATGCACCTTGAGTGAAGGGGGTCACGGTCACCTGCTCACCATTGGAGAGGGTAGTACCCTCCGATTCGAGCACCGAGAATTCCACCTCCATTGAATTTGTGTCGATCACACGGCAGAATGGTTCCGACATAGATGCCATAGAGTGGGGGGTAGCCTTCACGTTAGCCACCACGCCGTCGTAGGGGGAGGTAAGGGTGGATTGCTCTATATCCTTGATAGTGGCGTTGTAGGTGGCTTCCGCTTGCAGCAGACCGCTGCGCACACGTGCCAGACGCATCACATCTTCCGGTACGGCAGAGGTGTTGGAGGGGTCGTAGCCTTGTCCGATAAGCACATCCTGCAACTCCAGACGCGCCTGTTCCAAAGCGGCGGCATTTTTCTCCTTCTCCGAGTTGAGCTTGAAGAGGTCGAGGCGGGCGAGTGGCTGACCTTTACGCACGCGCTGTCCATTGCGCACCATCACATCGCTTATGATCTCGGCATTGCGGAAATAGATGTCTGCCCATTGAGCGGCTTTCACGTGGCCGTTGCTTATGATGTTGGCTGCAAACATACCGGGCACGAGGTGCAGGGTGTCAACCTCGGTCACAAGGTCGGGTGCATCGGCTGTGACCGATTCTTTGTCGGCATCGTCGGCAGGTTTGGAGCCGCACGAGGAGGCACCCGCAGCGAGGAGGAGAGACAATATAGCGAGGAATTTCAATGGTTTCATGACTCTGAAAAAGTTAGTTGGCAGCAAAATTACAACTAATAATCTGAATTCGCAACTCTCATATGACACTTGTAAGGTCTTACATCTACATCAAATCCCTATCTTGCATAAAATCAAAGTATTGATGGCGTTTGTGAGTAAGAGATATAAGATTTATCGGTAAAGGCTGTCAGCGGGTTATTATGAAGATTGAGGGGTTGGCATCCTGGTAGGAGGGGTCGGATTGTAACGATGGCATTACCACTCCGAGAAGTTTCCCATCTATTACTTTCGTAGGCCAAATTCCTATTTCCTTGCCGTCGGGCAAGCGCATAGGGAAGCCTGCCGGTGGCTCCGGATCTTCCATAATATTTCTGAAACATAGAGACATATCGTTAATATTCCAGATGTCAAAATACGTTTTATTGTCGTAGCCATATTCTACGAAGGCATAATCTTCCCAAATTAGTAAGCCAATCGGGAGAATATAGAGTTTCATCTCATCACTTCTGTCCCAATCTTTCCTGACCTCGTTGGGCATCTTGTACTTACCTAACTGAAGTGTAATAAGTGGCGTTATCTTACCTTTTTCGGCAAGGTTGAAGATGGTGTCGTTCATAAGAAGGGTAGGCTTTCCGAAGTTGTTGTGTAACGACGGGTCGGACAGTTGCCCGTCGGGATCCAGATGTGACTGGATACTTAGAGAATCGGTTACGTTAAGGTTCTCATCCATCCAGAGGATGGAATTATCTTCTTTTCCGGTCTCCTCGAAGGTATAAGCCATACCAACAATGTCATTTTTGACCACATTTATACGGAATAGAGGAACTTTCTTTGTGGATTCCCATTTGCCGGCAGGGGAGTAACAGAGCACGGCTTGCGGTGCGCCTATGAGTGCGAGTTGCCGGTCTGGGAGTTGTGCCACACCAAGCAGGTTTACATATTCTCCCGGCCCATTCCCTCTCTTGGCTATTACCCTTTTACATTTACCGTTGTGGGCAAAGTCGTAAAGCTTTTCAAAGTTGTAGACCCATACATCGTTATCGTCTATCGCCCCGATGCCTATGAAGTCATCCAACATAGTGGAGTCGGTGGCTTCGAGGTTTATTACCTCTAAATTCCAATTGCTTCTGTCGAGATTGTCGAAGGGGTCGTGGTTAATCTCTTTCTCTAAATTTATTGCCGGAATGTCGCCTTCGGCAGTCTTATGACCGCCACAGGCACACATCAATGCAGCTGCTAAAAGATAAGCGAACCTTAGACTTTTCATATGTTTATGGGTTATAAGTGTTTTCAGGGAGGTCGAAACGGAGTATCTCTTCTTCGCCGGTCTCTTTATTTTGGGTGATGCCATATAGGTTTTTGCCATCTGAAGATACCAAGATAGTGTATACGAGTTGGTCAAGTGTAAGATTGCACACAGGTTCACCATCCCAATTGAATACTTCAACTGTGTTACCGAAGACTCTTGGCTCCTGATCGCCCTCTGCCAACTTACCTTCCATATTGAATTTCTTATTGAGCAGGAAGATTTGGTTGTCGGTTGCGGCGGCATTAAGGTTGTCGGTGTTAAATCGCTGATGGTAGTTCATTCCGTCTTCGGCAACCCAATAATCCGGGAATTCATTGTAGATGGTTTTAAGAGGCACGAGTTTGTCATTTTCCAATTGGAATATCATCGCTATCTTGCCATTTCTTGAGACATAGCAGACACGGTTGCCTGATGAGAGGAGACGTGAATTATCAATATATACATTTGCTTTAACCAGTGGCAGTCCGTTGAAATCGTCATCTGGAAGCCAATCTATCGGAGTAAGCTCATTCGTTGCCGGATTAAATAATGTGAAGATATTTCCTTTCTCATACCAACCGCTGTTCAACAGCAGTCTATCCTTATCAGTCGGCACATAGGAATAAACGACTCCTCGGAATCCATTAGTATCAGTTTGAGTGAATTTTATGGTATTCACCTCTTTACCGGCTACAAGACTGTCTAAATTGATTTCTGTCATTGATGTTGGGAGATCTCCTGCGGAGTTAAGCACCAATAAAATGGAATCTCCTTTAGTTGTAAGATTTGTTTCCAGATATTCTCCGGGACCATTTCCCTTGCGTAAATAACTGCCTAAAGACTTAATAGAGTCGGCGGTTATTTTGCCAACATATATGACCTCATCAGTAGAATATGGCTGTGAAACGAAGTAATTGCCGACGATGAGCGCTCCAAACGCGGTCAGAAAATCGTCGTCAAGAGACATCCTGGTTCCGGTCAGTGGTATTGACTCAATGTCTGAAGACTTTTTATTGCCGTTGCAGGCAGTCGATAGGGCGCAGAGTATGCAAAACGTGAGCATACAACTGAGGCTGGAGAGTTTGAGAAGTTTCTTTTTCATGTCAGAGAAGTTTTTTTATCGTTTTTAATTATCTTGGGGCACTCATACGCAAGGGGTCATAATTGTCATGTATAAACGATGTTGCAAAAGTAGTGAAGTTATTCCAAAGTTGTATGCTATGACCACGTTAAGTATAGTATAGATATGTTAATTAAAGTTTAATATAAAGATTCACAATCATTATTTTTCCGAAGGGATAAGCCTAATCTTCGAATAAATACAACTCAACGGTTGTATAAATAAAAATAAATTCTTAAATTTGTAGAAATATTTGAGCTATGAACTTCGAACAGATTACTGAAAACGAACATCTATGGGCAGTAAAGTACGAAAATTGTCTTGATAACGTCCTTGATACCCTCTTTGGACAATTCTTTTAAGGATTATCTGAATGAAATAAATTAAAAGATATGGTACTATGAAAACGGCGAATGAAATTATAGAAGGTTTGAATAAGCATAGGAGTGCAACACCGTCGAAATGGAGGGAACATGCGGAATGGCGTTTGGCCAATAAGGAATGGCTACGCTATTCTCAGCGAATCGCAATGATGATGCTTGATAGGATGGAAGAACTTGATCTGACACAAAAGGCAGTGGCAGAGAAGATGGGCTGTTCCCAGCAATATATATCGCGAGTATTGAAGGGCACGGAAAATCTTTCCATAGAGACCATTTCAAAGATAGAGTCAGCTCTTGATCTGCCGATTCTGAAATCTGTTTGTGCTCCTCACTGAATGACGGTGCCACAGGGTCATTGACCTGAGCCTTGACGCTGGATTCAAGCTTATCTTCGGCTGGGAGAACGTGTCGGAGTGAGTTATATCAGCGTTATACTTTTATATAGCTTCCGTGCTTCGAGAAGACGGAGGGAGAGTACAGGACACATAAATTATAAGGTGACATAAATCATAAGGTGACAGAATGATTAAGTTCTGCCACCTTATTTTTGGTTGAGGGGGTTATTGGTTGAGTGGTTATTGGTTGGTTGGGGGATTATTTGGTGGGGGTGGGTTGACTTACTTTCAGGACTTCGAGTAGGTGGGGGTTGCTCTCGTCGGTGTCCGAGTCGGGGTATATGAGGAAGAGGAAGGAGTCGCTGCTTTCGCCGACAATCAGGGTGTTGATGAGCCTGGGGTCTGTGGGGGGAGGGGTGACATTGTTGGTGATCACACTTTTCTCCGAGGGATAGTAGGGGAAGATCTTAGTGTTGTCACCCTGACTTACCGCCAATGCCCACTCTTGCGACGGGTATCTGAGCACTTCCAACACTGTGTCACCGACTTTGCGGAAGGAGCTGATGCCGATATAGTCTGCTGCCACCTTATCCGGGAAGTCGAAGTAACCGTGTTTATCCATATATTCACGGTTTATCTCGGCAGTTTCGAGATTGCCGGATGGGTCATTGAGCCGGCGTATGCTGAATTCCTTTGTGGCAGGGTCAAAGCATACCACGTCGTTTGAGGTGCCTAACTGATTGACGATCAGATTGTCAATCTTCAGGAAATCTACAGGGCTATCCACAGAGTTTGCTGTATCCTTATCGTAGTATGACTGTGTTACCTCACCTGCCATTGAGAATACTTTGTATGTGTTCTCGTCAGGTGTCATCGCCAAGATGGTCTCCTCATCGACATACTTGAAGGCATTCGCAAAGAACGACAGTGGGATGAGGCTGTTGAAGTTCATTGTGGTGGCATCGTAACGGTAGATGCCTTTTGAGGAGGATATCCAGATCTCATTGTGCTGTGGCATGACCTCGAAGTCAAAGAGGCTGTCGTATTCCCCCGGACCGCCTCCGACGTGTGAGAGACGATTGACAAACCGCCCCTCTTTGTCGAATATCACCACATCGTTTTCCGATTTGACGTAGTATTGTGTGCCACTTTTCACGACCTTGAGCTGGTGACCTCCTATAAGGCTTTTTTCGGATGTCTCAAGGGGTATGATACGGCAGTCGGTGAAGATTTCGGAGAGGTCACATTCGGTATTGGCAATGTCCTTGGTATTGTCAAGGGAAATTGCCGGAAAGAGGATGTCGGTGGTGTTGGGTTTCTCCTCCTTACAGGAGGGGAGAAGGAGCATTACGCTTAATATGGGAGAGAGGAGTTTTGAGGTTTTCTTTGTCATTTCTCAATATGTTTTTGCGGGGTCAGCAAAGTATTTTTACTTTGTCGGCAAAGTGTATTTGATTTGAGTGCAAAGTAAGGATATATTTTTGATTTGACGAAATTTTTAATGATGAAAAGATGAGGATTTCTTGTTCTTTTGAGGGATGGTGACCTTGTGCTTTTGATTGAGGGGGACGGTGCCGACGATGAATTTTTCGGGGAGGAAGCCCCGGTAGCGGGAATCTGTTTTCCTTCTCTTTTTGTCGTAGGAAACGCTCATTTCAATTCATACGTGTAAAACACATCATCTGACCGATTGGGGTTAAGACCAATTATGATTGAATCATTGGGGACAATGAACGACCAGAAGAAATTCTTTTTATTTAGAGGCATTATATTTGAGTAATTATGATTTTATTTCCTTATGTGAGGATTATTTGTTATTTTTGCGGTGTAATCAAAACAGTTTACTGCCTATGAGGGACTCATCACACAGGGTCATTGACCCGATACTTGACGTTGGTTTCAAGCTTATCTTCGGACGTGAGAACGTGTCGGAGGTTCTTCTGATGAATCTTTTGAACAACATATTCAAGGGTGACCCCCTTTTGGGCAACATCACGTCGCTGACGTTCACCAATACGGAGCGGCCAAATGAGTATGTGGAAGGGAAGGGGATCCGCTACGACATCCGCTGCGTCACGGCGTCGGGCCACCGCTATCTCGTGGAGATGCAGAAGGGTGAGCAGAGGCACTTCCTTGAGCGTAGCCAGTACTATGTTAGCCGTGGTGTCGCCGAGCAGGGGTACCGGGGTAAGGGGGAGGTCGGCAAGGACTGGGATTTCAGCCTGGTTCCTGTTGTGGGTGTGTTCTTCTGCAACTTCCATGTGAGGGGACTGGAGTGGAAGCCTGTGACGAAGCTCCGCCTGTGTGACGAGGATAGCGGTAAACGGGTGGAGTCGTATCAGCGTTATGCGTTCATACAGCTTCCGTGCTTCGAGAAGACGGAGGGTG
>CAMWTL010000078.1 GCA_947177145.1 uncultured Porphyromonadaceae bacterium | reverse complement strand
TAGATTTGAGAGGCGTGGATATGGGCAATGCGATATGGGCGATGCATTCGGCACGGGAGACTGCCGGAACCGCCGACCAATTTGCCGCTATCAAGGTGTTTACTACATTCTTCAGCTAAGCCTTAGCCTTTACGACTATCAGATAAACTATTTGCAGCCATACAACAAATTACAACTGAAGACTGTCTTAGCAGTCTAGTGTTCAGTTGTAATTTGTTGTATGGCTGCATTGTCTTTTCAGATTTCATGATATGCAAATCAGAGTAAAGACAATTTATGTTAATTTTATGTTAAAAACTTGTATAAAGCAGAATATTTGTATAAATTTGTATTTTGTAAGGATAACATTAACGTTATTTGTCCTTAACCTGAAAGCTCTTCATAATAGGGCTTACCATCTCTCAGTTTTATTTGTGGAATAGTGTATGAGGGATTGGTGTACCGAAAACTACCTCAGAGAATCAATATGGAATACTATCATCGATATATAAGCGAACGACTAAGGCAAAAGAGGGCATTTCCTACGGAGATAGAAAAGGCTATTGTCGCAGCTATCGACTGTAATAATGCAAAGGGATGTTTCGACCTGCTTTATTTCACAGGAAGCGAATGTTATCATTGTGTTTGTTCGGTGCATCCTGAAAACGGACGTTATCAAATCCTTCAATTAAGAGGTTTAAAGCATACCCTTCTTGATATATACGCCTCAGATGCCATAAATCTAGATACAGCAACAAAATACGACCATGCTTACATCGTAGTGGATGGTTCGTTATATTATGATCCCTACTATGACCTTGCCTTTCCCGAATTACAGGAATATAATTCGAAACTGGAAGTCGCTATGGGTGAACTCAAGTCTTTGGATCATAGAGTCTCTACGGTTTTCTTGGCAGGAGAGTTCTGCTACCTGAAAGCTATAATGTATACAGTACAGAAGCTTATAGGAGGCTGTATAAAGGTAGATGTACCTTTATCCCTCAACCTAAAGTCACGCTTTATGTTCTCCAGACACATCACACGAGACCCATTTAATATATCAATAGAGAAGACTACTGTAAATCAATATATTGGTAGTAACAAGCTTGACCTCTATATTCCAATAGATAATAGAATTCTTGACTCGCTATTCTGGAAACTGATTACTTTTCGGGATCTGATACCAGATGGATGTGTGAAGTGTGAGATAGGTGGAGTGGAATGTTATTATCTAGACCTTACATTTGAGATAGACGGCTTTAACAATGTATTCTGTAAGACTAATGATGGTGTAGGGCATTCAAGTTATCTTCTCGTATACTCTCCTTTCGGTTATAAGGAAGTAGAAATATCTGTGGTTGAACCACTTCACGCTGGTCAAATCGCCACTGCCGGAAGTAGCCCTGATACAGCATCAGGTGAAGAGGAGAATCTGGAAAATATTAATATAGTGTCTCCAGCACCAGTAGAGGAGGAGGCTCGTATTGATGTTATAGAGAAGTCGATAGTAGCTATAGAGTCACTTTCTGTAGCACCGGAATCGGAGGATGATGTTCCTACAGAAACAGATGGCTCTAAAGAAAGTCGGGAAACAGTGTCAATAGAGATAAAATCGGGCGAGATACGCTCCTATACTGACATTTTCATTGACCGTTATGTAATTGGTACAGAAGAGGTAATGATTGAGGATTCCTACATATATCTGCCTCATCAATTCCAAAATCTTAGGAATTTTATTGGTGTGATAAACTCTGTCCTAAAGGATAACGATCCCTCTGCACGCTTAAAGAAAGTCAAGTTGATAACTTGTAGGGCACAGAATATAGTTGAAGATAAAAATAAGGAAGTCGAGAAAGAGATTAAGAGGGGTAAAGGAAAAAAAGGAAAGAAACCTGCAAATTCAGAGGAATCTAAAAAGAAAGTGGATCCGGTATGGTCACAACAACAACAGGAAAAAAATCTTAAGCGATTGCAGAAGGATATGAAAGACCTTGACATCGACTTTGAGTATTCTTTTGCTCCGTTCCATGACAGAAGAATATTGTTTTCTAACGGTTGGACAGTTAACACAGGGCGGGGACTTGATATCTTCCAGAAACGGAGAAACGAGATGGAACCTTTAAGATGTAGGGATGTGCAAATCATATTCACTTTTAGCACTCCAGTACAAAGTATACAAAGAAAAGTAAGAAAACTCTAAGGATATGACAGATTTAAGCACTATGATGACCTCAATGTCGCTGTCCGACTGCAAGGAGGAAATTGACCGTCAATTCGCCACTATTTCTGAACACGACAATGAGATGAAAATGGCTATTCTCTACTCGTTCCTACTGCAAGGAGCATTGGAGGCGTTGGAAAAGCTCGACTCAAGGAAGTTCCTCAGCTCATTGCGTAATGAGCTAAATCGTTTGGTGAAACGAGGTGAGGAGATATCTCTCAGCAAGGAGATGTATATAGAACATTTTGAGAAGAACCGGGATATAATAGTAGCTTTCGAGAACTCTTCTAATAAGGTTAAAAAGTTGAATGGGGATATTGAAACGTTGCTTAGTGATTACGATAATCTTATTAAACAACTTGGAACAGAAAGATGTCGGAAGTCAATAGCCGAAATAGAAGCTGAGTTAAACCGTTCAAATCCATAGCTCCAAAGATGAACTTAAAAGTTTTCGACATATGTCGGGAAGGTACACATGTATTAGGACCCGGTAATCGTTATGTGGTGTGGGTACAGGGATGCCTTCAAAGATGCAGAGGTTGTATCACCCCTGAGAG
The DNA here is from genome assembly GCA_947177145.1 of uncultured Porphyromonadaceae bacterium. GTDB lineage: Bacteria > Bacteroidota > Bacteroidia > Bacteroidales > Muribaculaceae > Lepagella. Next base: position 9,224 of record CAMWTL010000078.1, on the reverse strand, counting down.
CCGTACGCTCGATGGTGGTATTACAATAAATACAGCAGACCTTGCAGCTGACATCATATTAGCCGATAACATCGATGGCATAACAATTAGTGGAGGAGAGCCCTTTCTACAATCAGAAGCATTAGCTAATATGCTGGATGAAGTTAGGAAAACACGACCTGAACTCACAGTCATCATATATACCGGCTACCAACTTGAGATCTTAAATTCACTCCCGAAAGGCAAGGAACTTATTAAATGTGCCGATGTCATCATCGATGGACCATATATAGAGAATTTGAACGATAACAGGGGGATAAGGGGATCGTCTAACCAGCGGATCAACTCCGTTACGACGAGACTAGATAGCTTTATCAGTCAGATGGAACATGGAAGAAGAAAACAAAGTAGAGTCATGAGAGAAGATGGTATGGTGACTGCCATAGGAGTTCCTTCTCGTCATATATCAAAAAAGAAATAAAATAAAAACAGATTACTATGAGTGATGATATAAAAGGCACGAGCTTGAGAGAATTGAACGACGGTCTTGAAAGAGCCGTGAGACGTTGCAAGAATCAGCTATCGCAGACAATAGCAATAGCCGAGAGCAACGCCGTGCGTTCAGCAGTGAATGTTGCCAATAACAATATACGCAGGGCACAACAGGATATGCAAGCTCAACTTGAAACTGCTAGTAGACACCTATCTTCACGCATCGAAGCCACCCAGCGCCAGTTGGGAGCGCGTATAGACCAACAGGCGAGGAAACTAACTCAGGATCTCGAAGCCCTTGATCGTAGACATACTAAGGCGTTAGGCGATCTTGCTAACTCAGTATCGCAGGCAATGGAGAACCAGAACCGCTATATCGAGTCGCAGATAAACCGACTTGACAAGAATATCGGTATTCTCAATTCGGGGCTTAACGCTGTGAATCAAGGTCTTCAAGATTTAGCCAGCCAAACACAGTCGCGTTTCCAAGCTCAACAGAGGGAGATTAAATCCATTCAGTCTGACGTAAAATCAATTTTCGATAAACAACAGGCTGATACCAACTCTAAACTTCTCGCTGCTGGTGCTGCTCTTGCTATGCTGGAGGCTATTCGTGCTAGAACAGACGTCAACCGCTATGCTCCGAAGCATATGCTCGACAGTATTGCTTTGAAAGAGCAACGTCTACGTCACATTAGCCGTAATCCGGACGCTTGTACCATTACTGATGCTAACAATCTTATCGACGAGGCGTTAGTGATGGAGAATGAAGCTATAAGGAGACGTAACGAATGGGAGCCGCTCCATCAAGCTGCTCTGTCGTCGGCTCTGGCAGTACTCAAGTTGCTTCAGGACTCAGAAACTGTAAAAGTACCTTCTCTGTATGACGATGCCGATGAGAGTCTTAAAGCCAATTACTGGACTCATGGTGCCTATGAGAGAACCCTCCACGAGATAAACCAGCTCAAACAGCAAATAGAGAACGCTCCCGTTGACAAAGAACTGCTCAAGGAACTTCATAGGCAGGTAGAGGCTTTACAGCGTCAAGCTGAGAAGCTAATAATAGAGGCTGCAGAATTAGGCACCCTAAGTGAACAACGTGTGATTGTGTCTAACGATGTTCTTAATGCCATGATTAACCAGGGGTGGGAGCTTAAGGGAGATCCTGATTTTATGGGTGGAGAGGAGGATAGCGATTGGCGAGAAGGCACTTTCGCTGTGCTTCACAAGCCTAATACGGGTGAGGAGGTATCAATCCTCGTGCTTCCTGAAGAAAGGGACGGAAAGAGAGGCAATCAAATTATATTTCACCGCAATGACAATATTAGGAGTTCGTCAGGATCTTTCCAAAGTCGTATGGAAGAAATTAAGAGAGAGATAGAGAAGAGCGGCTATAAATTGGGTGCCCTGCACGAGCCGGAGCACGGAGACGGGAAAGTGGAGCAGTTGCGTAACAGCTCCAGCATGCGCCGACGTGGAGCTGCAGAACAACTCAGGAGGACACTATCATCCCATTAACCATGGCAATAGAAAGACTTGATGCACTTGATATAGACAACCGAGAACTATTCACTGCTATATACGGTCTGAACGGTTCGAGCGAGGTATACATCACGTCAGATATGCGTATCCATAATCTGCGTGAGGCTCTTTATCTTTACCTGAAAGAGAAAGGTTATGCTGTAGTGTTCTATGATGATAAAGCTTTTTCCTATGAGGAGTTCCCTCTGCTTGACTTCTTCAATTTCCAATCGCGCAGAAATACGGATACTTCGGCACCTCAGAAAAGGGATTTCTTTAAAGGAAAAGGTCCAATGAGCAGAAGCCGCAATATGTCGGCAGTGAGCAATTCTACCAATTCTGCTCAGACTAATGAGTCACACCACGACTCAATCCATATTGAGTCAGGAGGCAACCAACGTAGGTATATAGTATATCAGTCGGAGGGGATCTTCAATGATTTATTCGCCTACAGTAAGAGGAAACCGAATGGCAAGCTTGCTATGGTATTCGTAACTCCTTCCACACTTACTTTCAATGTGGAGCAGCGTAAGACCATCATAAACAAGTGGAACGACCTTATGGGCGATTTCAAGCGCAATAAGCTGTCGCTTCGTGTAGTTACTCTGTATGACTTCTCATCGCCTAGGCTCTTTGCTCAGGCTTTCGAGATGGCGACGGAGGAGTTGTTTTTTCTATCACCGTTTAAGGACTGGATTTCGAAAGACATAGGTCGGGATGACAACGACAAGGGGGAGATAATAGAGGGCAGAAAAGACCGGACTGTATTTTATCTTGGTGCACCAGGAAGAGACGAAATAGGTCATATGCTCAATCATCGGCGTATTATGACTCCTGGAGGGTTGCCTCATCTGTTCGGAAAGATAAAATGGGACAACATAACTCTTCAGCTTTGGCAAGGAGCTATGGCAGGGAAGAGTAATCTTTCGTTGATATGTGACTATATGGATTACGAGGAACTTGACCAAATAATAGATAGGATGGAAACGGTAAGAGCGATAGACAAGTTGAATTCCTTGGAAGGAATAGACAATATAAGGGAGCAGTTTGCGCTTTACCGTAAGGCTCTGAGTGCTCACAGAAGTGGCAATGGTAGCGGACGTTTTCGTCCGCATATGGCTTTGATGGGCAGTCCAGGTACAGGTAAGAGTACGGTAGCGCGTCTTTTCGGAGATATACTACGTGAGGATGGTCTTCTTCCAAAAGGTCATTTCATCAAGGTTTCGACCGACGAGTTGATAGGGCAGTATATTGGTGAGACGCGACCTAAGACACGGGCAGTCTGTGAGAGAGCACGCGGTGGGGTACTCTTCATTGATGAAGCGTACGGTCTGATGTCAGGCAGTAACCATCGTGGGGAGATAGACTATGGTGCCGAGGCAATCGAAGTACTGATACAATTTATGGAGGATCACGACGATTCTCTGGTGATACTGGCTGGCTATACTGATGAAATTAACCAGCTCATAAACGAAGGAAATAAGGGCTTCAGGAGGAGGTTTAACGAACTTGGTTTCTTTGAATTCAAAGACTATTCACCTGACGTGCTTTATAGGATAGCTAGAACTATGGTCAAGGATCCCGCAACTGAGGAATTTTATTCCGCACTGAGAGGTATAATAAGATATAAATGGACATACCGCAACAAAAAATTCGGCAATGTGGGTGAGATGGAAAATCTTGTCAACCTCATAAGCAGCACCTATAGGTCTTTGGGCACAGATGATGAGCTTGATGTGAAGCATCTTCCTGAAGATCTTAGACGCCTTGTGGATGAGAGTCTTCTTGACCCTAACACTATGCTCATAGAACTTAATGACATATTAGGTCAGGAGAAAGTAAAGAAATTAGTGATGAGGATATTCCGAAAGATAGTAGCCGACCGCATTAAACTAAGAACTATAGAAGGCTTCATACCGAAGATGCCAAAGTTGAACTTCTTTTTTACAGGCAATCCCGGTACAGGAAAGAGTACACTGGCTCGTATATTCGGCATCATTATGCAGCGTCTCGGAGTGTTCCCTACTTCAAAGGGTGATATGCTGACAGAGTTAAGTGGTACTGATCTTTTGGAGAAAACTCCTACTGAGCTTAAAAAACTCTTTGAAGACAATATAGGAAAGGTGCTTTTCATTGATGAGGCGTATACTCTCAGGGGAAGTAGCAGAGTTTTGGCAGATATCGTGGCTAACATAGAGTTGCCTGAATATAAGAACAAGATGTCGGTGATTCTTGCGGGCTATACAGATGACATTGAGGCTTTGAAGAGCGTTAATGTAGGATTAGCAAGGCGATTCGAGGACGTGGCTTTCACAGACTACACTAACGAGGAGTTATATGAGATATTGGTCAGGAAAGTAAACTCCACCCCCAACACGGTTATGGATGCTGAAGCTTGTAGAGATAGAGGCATAGCCTATTTTGCTTCGCTTCCGAGAGGAAATAAATTTGGTAATGCAGGTTTAACGGAACATCTTCTCGAAACAATCACAACTAATCGTGACGAGCGTTTTGTGGGCAGTGCTCCGGAACTGCGCAATGATAATGATTTTGCCCAGCGAATTCTTCCTTGTGACTTTCCCGGTATCGAACAATCCCAACCCTCTAACTCCTCCCCGTCAGTCAGTCAGCTTTCGGTTTATATGTCACCACACTTCAATGGAGTTATTGATCTTTCAAGAGAAGACGATGGGCGCATGGTAAGTACCGGAAGTCATATTTACTATTCTGTAGGTCTTATTGAGACTGACAGAAATATGGGTACCGCTTTCTTAATATCACTTGCCAATCGCTACATCCTTACCGCGAGTCATGTGGTAGAGGGACATTCTGATTTCAAATTTACCTTGAATATGGGTGACATTTTCCATGAGACGCGTGCAGAGCTGTTGTGGAATAATCCAGAACATGATTTTGCGTTGTTACAGGTAAATGACCTTCCAAACGAAGCAAGATATTTCAAGCTGGACGCTGCGACTCCTCGTGAACCAGCAACTCTGCTTAGGATAATGGCCTTCCCTTTGGGGACACAAGTATCAAATAAGGCATTGTTGACAAGTGGTACCATCTCAAACTATGAGGAGAATCTTAGGGTATGCAATGAGAAAGGGGAGATTCGTCGCTTCAATGCTATACGTACAGAGGCTCAGGCCACACATGGTTCTTCGGGGGGGCCGGTTGTCCTTGCAGATTCAATGTGTGTGATTGGTGTACTTCACGGTGGAGTGAATGAAAGCGGTTTCTATATGAATATTGCCTCCGATATATTACAATTGCTAACAGAGAACAATCTAACTGTAAAACTATATGACAACGACCAATAATAAAGAGTGTCCGGTATGCCGTCAGCAGATGGAAGAAGGCCTGTGCCGTAGTTGTGGCTATTTCCGTATTGTCTTTCCTGGGGTGATACCAGATGCCATAGCCAAAGTTGAAAGGGATCGGATTGAAGTGCTTCGTAAGATAAAGAATGAACACGAAAGACTTATCAATTTTTCTGAAAAGGAGAGGCAAGTAGCCAAAGATAATGAGGAGTCTTTGACCAAGGCTCTCGATTCAGAGCGGAAGAGCAAAATGGTGCTTAAAGCTGAAAAAGATAGGTTGACTAACCGGATCTCTATTTTGGAGAAAGAAAGAGATGACTATCAGAATACTTCGACACTGGAAACCAGGAGACTTAACGATGAAGTAAAAAGGCTTAATGGGCAAGTTGAGAGGCTTAATATTGAACTTAGTTCCAAAGCAGGGGAGGTAACAAAATTAAAGAAAGACCTTAATGATGCGTGGAAAAAACTTGCTGAAGAGATGGATAAGCCTAAACATCTTTTGAAAGGTATAGTGATTTTGGAGGATGTGCGTTATGGGGTACGGTGCGCTTTCCCAGTGTATTACGGCACTAATACTTATGGTTCTAACAATACATCGGGCTTACATCATCAGATACGTTTTAATGTTAGGGGATATACTTTCCAGCCTGTGCATTTCAAAGTTACAACAGTAGCTAAAGGATTAATATTAGAGCCGGCTCCCGGAATAGAACTTTTCCAAAACGGTGGTTTGATCCGATCTGGAGTTTATGCACGTCAGGCTGATAATTTTATGCTCGGTGATCGTGTAAGGCTAAATGTATCATCTGTGTAGAAAGCATTAAACTTCTATATAAGTAAATTAAGATAACGATGAAAAAAGGGAGATATAATTATCTTTTCTCAAATATTATAATATAAATTAGAAAGTACAATTAAATACATAAGATTATGGAATATAAATTACCTTGGGGATCGACGCATCCCGGACTGCTCGTATATCTTGTAGATCTTTCAGGTTCAATGGCCTGGGACGATAAAATTAAGCGTGTCAGCAATATTATCTGGAATGTGCTTGATTGTCTGATAGCCCCATGCCAGGATATGGGAGTTTATAAAGAGCGATTCCATCTGGAAATTGTTGGCTATAATCAATACACCTATGAGCTTTTTTCAGGTGGTGTGAATAAGGTTTTGGATGCAATAGATGCTACAGAGTCGAACCAACAGTTTATTGATATAGAAAAGGAGGGGAAAGCTCAAGGACTGACTCATATGGCGATGGCGTATGAAAAGGCTGCCGAAATAATTCGTAAATGGATAAAAGAACAGACAGCTAAGAATATTCCTATCCCTGCGCCGGTAGTAATCAATATTACTGATGGCTATCCTGAGGAGGTAGGTGTACCGGAAGCTGATTCGAGAAATAAGGCGTTGCGAGCTGCGAGAGAACTGTTGAATATCTCGGTACCTGATGGTAGAGTGCTTCTTTTCAATATTCACATTGATGGAGAGGCAGGTAGCGAACCGGAATTGATGTTCCCCGATTCAAGACCTACGGATAATAAGAAAGGTTTCCTTTTCGATGCTTCTACGGAGCTGAACGATATTTTTGTGACGAGAGCACAGAGAGCGGGCTTACCGGCAAAACCCAATTCTCATTTTATGGTTTCTAACCTGACAGATGCAGGTTTGCTAACCAAACTCATAGTATTTGGTTCATCTGTATCGGGTCTGACCAAGCCTAATGGTAGATGTGAAGTGCCTATTCCATGATAAAGCTAATAACTAAATCATTCTTGTTAGGTAAGGATAACGAACCTGATGGAAGACAAGATGCCTTGTCAGTAAATGATCCGTCTGCCATATATGCAGTGGCAGATGGAGTTTCCAACTCATTTCATCCTGAAATGGTGGCTAGGGATCTGTGCCAAACATTCACTTCCTTGTCGAAAGAGGGAGAAGAATTTAAAGATTGGAATAGCTTCAGCCGAGATTATCTTTTGCCTTCTGTTGCGCAGAATTGGAATATAGGTGTGCATAATTATATGACCTCTCTTCAGGGTCGTCTCCTTAGACATGAGAAATTCAACTATGAGCGGTGGAAATTTGGTGCCTCAACGTTCTGTGGAGTAACAATAGATCTTGGAAAAGGAATTTTACGATATTATATTATCGGTGACAGTACCCTTTTCGTAATGGAGAAAAGCGGAGAATTGAAGGAATATAATACAAGTCCGAAAATGGAGAGTTCAGATTCAGATCTTGTCACAGTGTATTCCAATTCCACATGTGCAATCACCTCACAAAATCACATAGTGGGTGAATGGTTGATAGGAGAAATTCTTCTTGCTGGTGTCAAGTCAATAGCACTAATGACAGACGGTATGGCAATGTGGTATCAGAAACTCTCTTTAAGTGGGGAAGATCCGTTTGCGATATTGTGGAATATTCAAGGTAACGAGGCTTTCCGAGACCTTGCTATGATTGAGCGCACACGCAACAATGAGATGGATGATGATTTAGCTGTCATTTTGATAAAGCTTGAAGAGAGTAGTACGGAGACTCGGACACTCGATGCTAAAATTATTAGAAAATCCTTTATTTATCCATATACCAAGAGATTTGTGAAGCCTTGGAAAATAAAGAGAAAGGCACTTCATCGAAAAAGAATAAGGTTAAAACATCGTTCTTATAAAACATGGCTAAATTAATTTCGTAGTTAAAAATGGCAAAACTTTCTTATTCTATACAAGAAGTAGAGGAGAGCATGAAAGATAACTCATGTATCCTTGACTTTTCATCAAGAATTTATTATAAAATACTTACCGGAAGGAGGGGGGTAATTATGCACCCCTCGCCGGGTCGTTTCTGTATAGCTTTCCCTTTAGAGGGTAGTAAAGGTAGGATCTGTTATCGGGTATGGAAGGAGATAATTCCCGATGCATTTACACGCTATCGCTTCATAGATGCAGGGATAAAAACCTCCGGACTTGATTATTTTGCTGGAATGAGATTTGTACCAGCAGCCTTAAGGATGAAGTGTGATGGCACAGAAGTGCCGGGAATCGTTATGGATTGGGTCGATGGCTTGACTCTTGATAAATTCCTTCAAGAGAAATGGAATCTCCAGGTGGATATGCAAAGATTGGATTTCATTCGTGAATTCTATAATATGTGCTATCGACTAAGAGAAGCCGGTATGTCTCATGGAGATTTATCGTGCCAAAATATCATGGTTATAAAGGGGAACAGAATCCGTCTGGTAGATTATGATTCTGTGTATGTCAAAGATATGGGTCGTAACTTTTATCAAACTACGGGGGGTGCGGATTCCTTCCAACATCCGGATAGAATCAAGAGCACAATACCACTGTATGCAGGGATAGATGATGATAATTTCTCACAGCTTGTCATTGCCATATCCTTGTGGGTGGCCTATTTTAATCATTCCATAGTGGAGCGTTACGACGAATCCAACCTTCTTTTCCTGCCGGGAGATTTTGATGGTCTTGATGGTTACGAGCGTGTAAGGAGTCTTCATAATTCCTATGGTTGGAAAGAGGCGTCTAAACATGCCGCTTCCTATCTACACCTACGAACTTTGCTCGATGCTTTGGAAAATGGTGTGAAAGGTTCCTTGAACGAGGTTCCATCTTTACTTGACTTTGTTACCAAGGATGCTATACGAGCGGAACATTTCTATTCAGCATTGAACGAAGTTGGTAGAAAGACACCTAAGATTGTGAAAGCTGCTTTTTGTATAGCCTGTGGAAATAAATTCAGTAACGAGGATTTTATGTTTTGTCCAAGTTGTGGTCATAAGAGATATACTTACGTAGCTGATGATATTTTCAAGTGATTTATTTAACAACAATAGTTCGGTAAAATTTGAGGTTGTCCAGCACCGGCTAAGCCGCTAACTGA
>CAMWTL010000077.1 GCA_947177145.1 uncultured Porphyromonadaceae bacterium | reverse complement strand
AATATCTTATCGCCATTTTCCAAGACATCACTGAGCACTATCTTGGATTGAGCGGTAGCCACCCCCTCAGGAACTGTGTCGTTGCCGACAATGCGCATACGCACCATAGCAATATCATATTTCACTGTGTCACCTTTTGCCAGATTATTGCTTACGACAACGATACTATCGCCGATTATCTCTCCTTTCATTGACAGGCACGACAAGATGACCATCATCACAATCACAAGACTTCTCACCGCCGACACACTTTTTGAATGGAAAAATGTTTTCCCTCTGAACTTCCCAATCCTTTCTTTCATCCTCAACTAATTTTAAATGATTCAATTATTTCCTGCCGTCTCCCACTGCATTGCCATCCCTATCACCATACAAACACTATCTCCATACAAAGTTAACATACTATTCGCTATTATACAAACCAAAATTCCTTTTAGACACGAGATTCACCTCAATTAATAGAATCAAGGTAATTAATGAAATCAAAGTTTCCAGAAAATAAACAATGGGCTGACATATTCGGGGGGATTTCCGTATTTAAAAAAAAATTCGTAACTTTGCGCAATTTCAAATCTTAAATGTCAAATTTTGAACAATCGGGCTGCCATCCGGCTCCCGTCTTATAATTAAAAGAAATGAAAGCATACGTTTTTCCGGGCCAGGGTGCTCAGTTCGTAGGTATGGGCAAAGACCTCTATGAGACCAACGCTGAAGCCCGCAAGCTGTTCGATAAGGCAAACGAAATTCTTGGGTTCCGCATTACCGACCTTATGTTTGAGGGCACAGAAGAAGACCTCAAACAGACCAAGGTCACTCAGCCTGCGATTTTCCTACACAGTGTTATACTTGCCAAGAGCCTTGGCGACGACTTCAAGCCTGATATGGTAGCAGGTCACAGTCTTGGAGAGTTCTCCGCACTTGTGGCTGCCGGTGCCCTCTCTTTTGAGGAGGGTCTGAAGCTCGTTTCAGCCCGTGCCCACGCTATGCAGAAAGCCTGTGAAGCTAAACCTTCAACTATGGCTGCCGTGCTTGCCCTTCCTGATGCCAAGGTTGAAGAAATTTGTGCTGAGGTTGATGACGTGGTTGCTCCTGCCAATTATAACTGTCCCGGTCAGGTAGTTATCTCAGGTACACTCGAAGGTATCGACGCGGCTTGTGAGAAGTTACTCGCTGCCGGTGCTAAACGTGCATTGAAACTCAAAGTGGGCGGTGCTTTCCACAGCCCTCTTATGCAGCCGGCACAGGAGGAACTTGCAGAGGCTATCGCCAATGCCAAGTTTGAGACACCCGTATGTCCGGTTTACCAGAACGTAGATGGCAAGCCCCACACAGACCCCGAAGAGATCAAGGCAAACCTCATCAAACAGCTCACCGCTCCCGTGCGTTGGACTCAGGATGTGGAGGCTATGATTGCTGACGGTGCCGACGAATTCATCGAGCTTGGTCCCGGTTCTGTGCTTCAGGGCCTCGTGAAGAAAATCAACCGTTCTGTTGCCACTTCCGGCAAACAATAATTTTTTCAGAAACTTATAGTCTGTTACGCAACGACATAATCAGTCACATATCTCCGGTATGTTGAAAATGCTAATCTTATGATTTCCAACTTCAACATACCGAAGATTTTCATAAATGCTTACGTAACATCCCCCTTTAATCATTTTACTCTTATGAATGTAGCTATCGTTGGAGCCAGCGGTGCCGTAGGTCAGGAACTTCTCAGAGTGCTTGACGAACAGAATTTTCCTGTTGACAATCTTCGCCTTTTCGGCTCTCCCCGCAGTGCAGGTTCTGAATACGAATTTCGTGGCAAGAAAGTGAAAGTTGAACTTCTTGACCACGACTCGGATTTCTCCGGTGTTGACATTGCCTTTACCTCCGCAGGAGCCGGCACATCCAAAGAATATGCCGATGTAATCACCCGTCATGGTGCGGTGATGATTGACAATTCCAGTGCGTTCCGCATGGATTCCGATGTACCTTTGGTAGTGCCTGAAGTTAACGGTGCCGACGCTCTCGACCGTCCCCGTAATATCATCGGTAATCCTAACTGCACAACCATACAGATGGTGGTGGCTCTCAAACCCATTCACGACCTCTCCTCTATCCGCCGTGTACACGTGGCAACTTATCAGGCTGCCAGCGGTGCGGGTGCTCAGGCTATGCAGGAGCTTATCAACCAGTATAAGGAACTTGCTGAAGGTAAAGAGCCCACAATCGAGAAATTTGCTTATCAGCTTGCCTTCAACCTTATCCCCCACGTTGACGTGTTTACCGACAACGGTTACACCAAGGAGGAGATGAAGATGTATAACGAGACACGCAAGATAATGCACGACAATGATATAAAGGTAAGTGCAACCTGTGTGCGTGTCCCCGTTCTGCGTGCCCACAGCGAGGCAATCTGGGTCGAGACCGAGAAACCGCTCTCAACCGAGGAAGTGCTCGAAGCGTTTAAGAATGCTCCCGGACTTGTAGTAAAAGATACCCCTGCCGAGAAACAGTATCCAATGCCACTCGACATCACGGGTAAGGATCCGGTCTACGTTGGCCGTCTCCGTAAGGACCTATCTGACCCCTGCGGACTGAGCTTCTGGGTTGTAGGCGACCAGATCAAGAAAGGGGCTGCTCTCAACGCTGTTCAGATAGCTCAGTGGCTTCTTGCCAACGATCCTAAATTCAGCAAGTGACCTATCTAAGGGTGTAACACCATTCTAAGGGTATAACACCACTCTAAAGGTGTAAAACCACTCTAAAGGTGTAAGACAACGACTAAAACAACCGGCTTCTGTATTTATGCGAATTGGTCTCCGGCGACGGATAATCCGGCGACGGGGACCAATCTTTTCCCCTTTCTCATATCAATATATCAATAGCACTTATGCAGAAAAGCTTCCGAAATATTGTTGACCTTCTCAATTGTCTTTATACGGATAAGAAACTCCTGAGCGAGATGTATCAACGACGCACCGAAATTGATTTTACTCGTGAGGAGGCTCTATACTTCATTGAGCCTAACCGTCTTGATCTCCTACTAAAATATGGAGTGATAAGGGAAGAGGGTGCCAATTTAGAGCTTGAAGAGGTGTTTCTTCATTTCTTTGAAGAAGTGCTCTGCGCCAATGAGGTTATAAGTCAATCGGCAATAAAAGATCAGCTGACGCTATTGAAAGAGAGTATTGATTTCTATCTGAAATCACGTTCTGAGCCGTCGGAACAACGGAAGTATATGCAGAAAGTGAAACGTTCCTTGCGTAACATTGCCCGGATTTCGTCTCGAAATGTCCTTGATCTCAAACGTAATGTGGACGATACATTCAAGACTGAACGTAATTATGAGATAAAGAGAGACAAACTAAAGAAATACCAGTCGCAGATAAGGGACATAAACACCTTAGCCAACGCTACTCAAGAGCTGCTTGACGACCAACACTCCACATTTGAAAATTTCTCTCCTGACGACTACTTGTCAAACCTTATAGTAATCGTAAGAATAGAGCTGATTGAAGTAAACAGAAATCTCATAGAATTACAATCCGTAATCCGTGATTACCTGAACCAGATTGAACGGCAAGACAGTTTGATAAAGAAAATCAGGCGACTGAAAATGATGAAAGACCAGCTTATCTGGAAATCAGCAACCAATGTATGTGAAGCGGTAGAAGGTCTTAATGATATTTTCCTTGAGCCGTCAACATCATATTCCCTTAAGCCCTCCTTGTCTTTCCTTAAAGAAACAGATACAGGTAATCAACTGCTTAACGAAGTACGTAGCCGCCTCTCCCGTAAGGTGACTATTACGAATCGAGTCAGCACACCTCTTTTGTCAAATCAGTTGGATATACAACCTATCATAACGGATTATGTGAACGTAGAATCGCTTGCAACTGCCTTTTTCGGTTCAGGTACCGACCTCTTTAATTTCGTATTGGCTTATCCCTATACTACTCCTCAGACCATTGACCAAAAAGTGGAATATTATTCTCAGATTGTTCAGACCCATCTTAACAAATTAAGATTCAGCGATGAATGGGCAGTCTACGGCCAAATTTATTATCCCCTTATATATGCCTCCCTATGAAGTATCTAAAGCAAACATATGAACGTCTGATACGAGGAGCCTTTATCTCGCGTGACAGCGTGTCTAAAGACATAAGAACCATCTTCAAGGATATTGACGATCACCGTACTGATTATATAGACTATTTTTCTAAAATTGGCCTTAATCTTGAAGAGGGCGACGGTTATTTCTACCTGTCGCGAACAGAAGCACGGGCAAACCTCTCAGATAAACTTGTAAGATTTTCACACTGGATTGATGTCCTTGACTTCATAAAGGCTTGGGAACCGGCCTTCGTACCCGGCTTCCAATTCACGAAATCGGCATTGTTATTGAAGATAGATGCTGATATAGAGCTTAAGGATAAGATAAAATCGCTTTATGCCGACAAGGAGAAACATTCTGAGATTGTCAACAAACTTATCGACGAGATGACACGCTATGGATTTGTGGAATTAGCAGAAGAAATGTCCGAAAAATATGAAGCTACCAACGCCTTCCTCTATCTTGAGGAACTGGTAGGTATGTTAACCATTGAAGATCCGGAAGATGAGACATCTAAGTAAAATATTTTTCATTCACAGTGCCCACATACCTTACGCAGAAGTAATGGTTGATGGCAATATTCATTTTACCGGCACACAAGGTGTCGGCAAAAGCACGCTGCTACGTGCCATTCTGTTTTTCTACAATGCGGATCCTTCAAAGTTAGGCATACGTAAACAGGGACAACGTTCATTCGATGAATTCTATCTTACCTACAACAATTCCTATATCATATATGAAGTAAGCCGTGACGACGATCGTCCCTTTTCAATCATAGTATCACGCCAAAACAGAAGAGCCGTTTTCAGATTTGCTGATGCCCCCTTCTCTAAAGAATGGTTAATCGACTCCAACGGAGTCGTCACCGGAGATCCGGCAGAGGTAAAACGTCGTATTCAAAAGACAAGTGCAAACATTAGCAATATAATCACCAGCTATACGGACTATCGGGATATAATTTACGGCAACTATCACTCAAAATCTCGTAAAACCTTTGACAGGTTCTATCTTCTAAGAAGTTCACGATACGAAAATCTCTATCGAATAATCCAAAATGTGTTTCTGAATGAACGCATTGACTCTGACTTTATCAAGGAAACGATAATACAGTCAATGGGAAACGAGGGAGATGTGACGGTAAATCTGAAGTTTTACCGTAATCAACTTACAGAGTTCAGTGAAGAATACAACGACATAATGTTATGGACTAAAAAGAACCGCAGAGGTGAAATAGAGGTTGTCACAAAAGCAAATAAGGTAATCGAACAACTCAATATCATCCAAGCCAACCAATCTTACCAAAAGGAATTGTGTGGTCAGCTCAACTATGCCATTCGGTATGGAGAAAAACTCATACCGGTTCTGAGGAAGAAAATTGATAATCTTGACATTCAAGTTGAAAAACTTAAATCCAAACTCACTGAACTCGAAACGCGGTATGATAAGGAGAAGAGTAAAATAGAGCAAAATATTGGTCAAACTCAGCAAGAACTAAATCTGGCTCGACGTTATGCCAAAGAATATCGAGAGAAAGGAATCGAGGCTATGATAAATCTTGATTCCCAAAAAGACTCTTTCATCATTCAGCAGCAACAGATCACTCTACGCATTGACACTATCGAAAGACAGGCAGGCGACATAACAGGAAAGTATAAAATTCTCATAGCTAATCTACATTCCAACCAGCGAGAATTCGAAACCCATCAGAGACAACTTATCATAGACAGGAAAGATAGGCTTATGGCTGCGTTAAATGCACTTAACGCAAGAATGAGTGTTGATATGGAGCAGGTGTCTACTTTATTTAATGACAAGATAGATACCCTTTCTACACAACGTAGAGAACTTGTGGATCAAGCCCATAATATTGAGCTTAAACTTACTGAGATAAAATCGTCACATCCTCTTGAATCAGAAATCAACAACCTGAAAAATAATCTTAGTCAACTTCAAGATGAGGAACGCACCCTCACTTCCAAAATAGATAACTTAGACCTTCAATGTTCAGAGATCACAAAGACACTTGAAATAGAGGAACTGAAAGTGGAAGGTGAATACCACCCTACATTTCAGGAAATTGAATCTAAGATTAGGGCAATAAAAGCAGAAATCGAATCTGAAAACGATCTCTTGAATCGCGCCAAAGGATCATTCTGCGAATGGCTCGACAAGAACTTGGAAGGATGGACCGACACAATAGGGAAAATAGCAGATGAAAAGAAAGTCTTGTATAATTCAGAGCTTTCACCTGTCTTTTCCGATATGTCGGGCAACAATGACAGCCTGTTTGGAGTAAGAATTGACCTGTCGCAGCTTCCAGTGAATACCCGTTCACCTCGTGATATTGAAGCTAACATCGAAGAGCTTGACACGACCCTAACCAACCTAAATTCGCAATTTAAAAGAACTTTGACAGAAAAAGAGGAGAAACTGAACAAGACAAGACAACAATTCAAGTCGCAAATAAATTCTCTGAACAATGAAAAGACAACTCTTCGAGGGCGGCTGCTTCTGATACCTAATAAAAAAGATAAGGCCACACTTGATCTTGAAAGTGCCGTCAACCGCGAGAATGAACAAATAGAAACCCAACTTACCGGTCTGCGTAAAAATAAAGACGATGTAACGCTGAAACTGAGTGAGATTGAGGATGCCATTTCCAGACTCCAAGCCGATAAGAAAACCCGTGAAAATCAGATTAAAAAGGATTGCAGGGCATATGAAAAGAGAATAAGAGAAGAAGCAAGCCAGGATATTATCCGGATTGAAGAAACGATAAAATCTAATCTTGAGCAGATAACTCTTCAGGTCAAGCAACTTGAAGAAACACGTGACGAGAATCTTAGACAAGAAGGACTCGATGTGGACTTACTGCAACGCTATCGTCTTGACCTAAGAGAGATCAACACCAAACTAAACGAAATAGATTCCAATAGAGATACAATTACAGAGTATCGTATCTATAAGAGAGAGTACATAGATCGAGAAAGTGAATTTAAGCATCGTAAAAAGGAACTCGAAGATAAACGTGATAATTTAGCCACTCAATTTCAGACTAAGAGAGATAAGACAAATAGTGATCTTAGCGAGATATATCTTCAACGTCAGGGCTTGGAAAACGAACTACGCGAGTTAGAGGAGGGTCAGACAGATGCTCAACAATTCATCACGTCTGAAAGTTGTCCCAACTTTCTTCACGACATTGCAGATATTCAGACTAATGACGGGTGTAAACAAATTATCCGGAATCTTTATGACACTGCATCCAAACTTAAGGCCGCCACTGAGCGGCTGAAATCGTCGGTGAATCTACTTAAAAAATCTTTTTCCAAAACCCACGACACTTTTAAGTTTCCTAAGGCACTTGATACCGATGAGGAATATATTATCTATGCATCTGCCATAAGAGATTTTGTGGAAGATGATAGAATCAAGGAGTTTCAGGATATTTCCAACAATAAGTATAAGGATATTTTAGCCGGGTTAGCTCGTGAGTATACTAATCTTATTGAACAGGAATCAGAGATACGCAAGATAATAAATGATGTAAACTATGATTTTGTACATAAGTCTTTTGCTGGTGTGATACGTCTGATTGAACTCCGTCTCGATAAGAGCACATCACCTGTAATCCAGACACTTCAGGAGATTTGCGACTTTTGGATCACCAATAGTTTGGAAATTGGCGAGACTAATCTTTTCTCTTCCGAACCTGACGACATATCCAATCGTAAAGCTGTTAATTACCTTAAGCGTCTTGACGAAATTTTACGTGACAATTCGGATCTTGATGAGGTTAGGCTGACGGAAAACTTCTCGCTTAAACTTAAGGTAGACGAGAATGACAACACGACCGGCTGGGTAGATAATATGAAGATGGTAGGTTCCGACGGTACCGATATACTTGTGAAAGCAATTATCAATATCTTACTTATCAACGTGTTTAAACAGCGCATAGGAAAGGGAGTAAACTCATTTTATCTCCATTGTATGATGGATGAAATAGGTAAACTCGCCGATGAGAATATACGCGGCATACTTCATTTCGCAAATGAACGTAATATCTACATTGTAAACTCAGCCCCGAAAGCTCACAGTCCCCTCTCCTATCGTCGACTTTACCTATTGAGCAAGGATGCAGAAGCCAATACCATTATTCGGCCAATTCTATCAACACGCCAAGCTGAACTTAATAGTTGAGCATTTCATCTTCACCAAATGCTATGATTGCAAAATAAATGGACATATGAAACTGACAGAGACCTTAATTATAAAATTGCAAAAACTTCTTTCCGGAGAGACCATACCTTCAAGTCAACTGAAAGGTGAATGGGTGGAGAGCCTTGTAACAGACGGTATACTTATGCTTCAAATTAATGGCTCTCATCGAAGCTATAAAGTCGTTAATCGCGAAGCGTTCCGTTTGGCATTACCGGAATTTAATGAGGCGCTGATAGATCCCCAAAAAGCTCAGGAATTTGTTAATGCCTCAACCTCACGCAGTAGTCAAGCCGTTGATACCGGAAATTCGAAATTAATTACGATAAGGAGCTGTCCGGGATTTCCGGTCAACTCATATGAGGCAATCCAGTGTAAACTGAATAACACTGATATTACAATTCAGCCTCCTGAGGGCAGTTTCACATATATCTGTGATTGGGAACAATTCACTATACCCGAAGATGTGGCGGTCGTAGGTATTGAAAATATGGAGAATTTCCGACGTATCCGTGAACAGAGATATCTGTTTGACAACCTTATGACAAGTAGGTCTTTTGCATACCAATCTCTTTGTAGTAATCCAGACTATAAATATACAAGATATTTATTTGTTTCTCGTTATCCGCAATCTACCGACCTCCGACAATGGCTAAAAATTATTCCGAACTATTATATACACTTTGGGGATTTCGATTTAGCTGGCATACATATTTATCAAACTGAATTTGCCAAATACTTACAAGGAAGGTGCAGTTTTCTCATACCGTCTGATATCGAGACTCGTCTCAGAACAGGTTCCAGAAAACGTTACGATGACCAGTACCAACGTTTCCATTCCCTTACTTCTACAATTCCCGAACTCCAAAGTCTTATCAGTCTCATCAACCATTATAGACGTTGTTACGACCAAGAGGGTTACATAGGTCAGTATTTGCGAATAAGACGATAATGTGTTAACTTTGCGATATATTAACCTGACAAATGGATATACCTATGATAAAGAAAGGATTGCTTATAGCTATGATAGCTATTTGTGGAGAATCGGTTTTTGCTCAAGACACTGAGAGTGCTGCTGACGCGGTTGCGAATATGCGTCTGGGTTGGAACTTGGGCAATACTCTTGATAGCAATTCTGGCGACCTTAATAATATGTGGATTGAGATGTGGAGCCAACGCCAACCTTCCGACTATGAGACGGCTTGGGGCCAACCGGTGACACGTCCCGAACTTTTCAAGATGTTCAAGGATGCCGGCTTTAATGCCATACGTATTCCTGTAACCTGGTATCCTCATATGGAAGCTAAATTTGATGGGGGTCTTACGTGGAATCCAATTGCTGACCCGATAGGCACTGAGATACAAGCTAATTGGATGAAGCGTGTGCATGAGATTGTAGATTATGTAGTGAGCCAAGACATGTATTGCATTCTCAATATACACCACGATACCGGTGCTACAAGTACCCGGTGGCTCGTAGCCGATGAAAAGGAATACGCCGAACAGAAGGAACGTTTTGAGGCGGTATGGGCCCAGATAGCCGAGGAATTTAAGGATTATGACCATCATCTTCTCTTCGAAGGCTATAATGAGATGCTTGATCCCTATAATTCCTGGTGTTTCGCCTCTTTTGGAACACCATCATATTATGATGCCAAGGTGGCTGAGTCAGCTTACAATGCTATCAATAGTTATGCTCAGAGCTTTGTAGATGCGGTGCGTGCTACGGGAGGAAATAATGCCACACGTAACCTAATAGTCACCACCTACGGTGCATGTTGCGGTGACGGCAATTGGAACGCGCATCTTCAAGATCCACTCAAGCAGATGCAGGTGCCCGAAGACGATGCTGAGAATCATATAATCTTTGAGGTACATAGCTATCCTCATCTTGCCGATGGACTGTCCAACGCCAAGAACAGTGTGAACAGTATAATGAACTCGGTTAAGGAACACCTCGCTTCTAAAGATATACCTGTTATTTTCGGTGAATGGGGCACTGACAACGGTGACGACTATAATAATCATCGGGCTGATATGGTAGCGTTTGTACGTTATTTCGTGGAGCAAGCCAAAGACAATGGTTTCGGAACGTTCTATTGGATGGGTCTTTCCGACGGAGAGCATCGAAGCGTACCGGAGTTTAATCAGAAGGACTTGATGGAGGCTATGGTCAAAGGATATTATGGAGAAGAGGGATATAATGATGTAGCATTCACTGTCTCGGACAGTGCAGAAGGAACTGTTTATTACGACCTCTTCGGCAACCGCCATAAAAGTCCCGTAAAGGGTGTGAACATCGTCCGTATGAGCGACGGCACCACCAAAAAGATACTCCAGCATTGATATTAATTCTTTCAAACGTTATGCCACGTTTCACCTTCATGTGAAATGTGGCTTTTTTTCTACTGCTGACTATTCGAATTCAATTATTATCCAACTTTCCTTAGAGGAAAGATTGTTTTAATAGAGTTAATAATGTTACTTTCCGAGGTAACGTAGACAAACGTCAATATATATGTATATAATATAAAATATTATTTGTAACTTTGCCTAATTACAAATAATACCTTATTAATAAAATACCCTGGTGATATGAGACGACTCTATTTCTTTATATTAGCACTGATTATAAATGTAGGTGCCTTAAAAGCGGCAGAAGCGATTGACACGTTGTCGTATGCTTACGGGCATTTCTTTACACTTTTTGCAATGGAAGATGAGAGTAACTTGATGAAAGATGAAGATAATTATGCAGATTATATTCGAGGTCTTGATGAGAACTTCGGTCTTTTAGTTCAGAACAATGATAGCTCGTATTTAGTATCATATGCTATGGGTGTAATGGAAGGGACGTTTATATCCAACAGTTTAGAACATACTAAACAAGAAAATAAGCCACCAGTTTCCTGTATCATAGCCGGACTGCGTAAGGTTGGAAATGGTGAAATTGAATTGCCGGCGGATACGATAGCTGCGATGAGCTTCATCAAGCAATATAGCGGAAAGGGCTTACAACCCTCAGACCTTGATGAAGAGATTCGCTGCCCGTTTTATACTGCCTTTGGAATTATGAAAGCATATCAACCCGGACTACAACAGTACATAGACGAGACAATGCCGGGAACTAAATTTTTGGAAAACAGACAAGCTTATGCTACAGGTATGGCTGATATGATTGAATCACAAAGTTGTCCACCAAATACAGCATACAATTTAGGGAAGTCGATTATGCGGTATCTTAAGTTGTTCATAATGCAGGATACAATCTTAGATCGTCTCTCCTTCCTTTCAGGAGCAAAGGCTGCTCTTGGGCTTAGTGAGCAGCTTATACCAATTGAGGACGTTGAAAGAATTCTTAGTCAACGAGCACCTGAGGGTATAATAACTTTAGAAAAAAACGATCAGTAATTTTCCAGTCCCCTATTGCTGGATACTGAGATGGAAAAACGTTTTCGCCTTGACTTCCTAAAGGTATATACCCACGAGAACCTACATCGGCTGAAAGTATCAGATGCTTTGATGAAAAAGCTTGAAGAGTTGAAGGCAGATGATTTCTACAGGGAAAACGAGGCGATAGCAAACAATCATCGTGAAGGTCTCAATGAAGCTTTTGTCGTGGCTGCCGAGGTCTTTATTTCACATAGCATAGGCAGACGCGATGAGCAGAGCGTCTATGATGAGTTTAAGGAATATGTTGACGG
>CAMWTL010000076.1 GCA_947177145.1 uncultured Porphyromonadaceae bacterium | reverse complement strand
TACCTGCGAAGAGGTTGAAGCCCGTGGTGTGGATGTTGAGCATCCAACCGAATGCCGCTCCATATGTGCCTACCGCTCCGTTGACACCTATCGAAAGGAAGTCAATTGGATTGACATCTGCCGACAGACGGAATTGCGTCCAGCTGTAGCAACCGTTGATACGGGTTGAATTCAAAAGTCCGAAGTTAAGACGGCGGTAAAGGGGAAACTCGTAGTCTACACCGAAGTTAAGTGTTGCGCCCAACATCTTTGAACGAGAATTCATCTCTCCCATATCCTGCAACTCATAGAGCTGCGCAAGATCACCGGTAAATTTATCCCATTCTTTCTTGAATGAGTTGGAGGCATCGCCGGAAGCGTTGAAAGTATAAGCATCTGTGGTAACTGTCTTTGTTCCGTTGGTAGATGCCCAGTGTGTCTTTCCCCAGCTCATGAAACCGAGATCAAGCACGGCAGCCGAGAATCGGAAATCGGTCCACTTGTATTCGGCACCGAGGTCAAGAGCCATACCGAAACCATTAACACCGAATCCATCGTCAACGTTAGCACCGGATACATAGCGGTTGCCGGTCTTATCGTTTATGTCGTGATCAAACTCCAAGCCGGTAATGGAGGCGTAGATGTCGGCATTTGTCTGTGCCACCCACTCATTCTCACTGAGTTTAAGATAAGCGTCGTTGAATTTGAAGTCGACATTACCCAATCCAACAAGGACTTTCAGAGATGCACCGACACGCAGACCGGGTACCGGCTTAATGTCACGGCTATGATTGAGGGCTATCTGTGCGTAGGCATCGGCATAACCAAACATATCCTTGATGTCGTAGGTGCTGTTGGTGACACCCTCTTTAGCAAGCTTGAAGAAAGACTTTGGCACGGATGCCTCAAGATTGGCTACGGTGCTGAGTGAAACAGCGTTATAGCCGCCGAAAGCTTTAAAGCCAATGGAAAGAATATCTAATTTGACATTGGAGCCAATACGGTTGCGGTCCTTAATTTTGCTCATCACTTCTTTCTCGGAGATACCGGGGTTGGTGAAGAGCACCGTCTTGCCATTGAGAGGATAGACCACATCGCTTACATTGAGCGTACCGTGCATACCGATATTGATGTCGCCTAAAGCGGGGAAGGAAACAAAGCCCTTATTGTTGCCAAAGGCAGGATTCATCTGGAAGCGATAGGCGTAATTGTCAAGGAAGTAACCCGAATAGGTCATCTGGGCACTTGCTCCGAATGCGCAGGAGAGAATCCCGGCGCTTAACAAAAGTTTCTTGATTGATGATTTCATATCTTGAGATGTTTACCGGGTTTTAAAGTTCTTTAATGTAGCTTCCGCTCACTTTGGCACGGATGTCTTTCAGAGTTATGGTCTGGTTGGGGGAAAGAGCCTCCTCAGAACCAGCTCCGATTTCGATTTCAAACGTAAAGCCGTCTAATTTGGTAATATTTCCTGTAACCTGAAGTACAACCTCCTGACCGTCGGCACCTGCCTTAATAGTTTGAGGCTCAAGTTGAGTGCCGGGTATTCTATTGCCAGCCACGTCAATAGGATAGCCTGCAAGTGAAAGATCAACGGGAAGAGTATTGGATACTGTAGTTGAGATGCTAAGATGCGTGATGGTTATGGCATCAACATCCTCACTGTTCCAACCATCGGCTGTATAGGTAATCTTAGAGGCTGTGCCGCTCTTAAATGCGAGAGGTGCAAGGAACTCCCATTTACCCTCAACTCCGTTAAGAGTCTCGCCAAGACGGAATCCGGCAACCTGCTGAGTGGGTATCTCAGGATTTACAAGTTCAATTTTCAACTGCTGGGGAATACCGTTACCTGCGATGGCATCGCTCAATGAAGCGAAACCGTAGGGTTTAGGTGCCGGTAAAGCGAAGTCAGAGGGTATGTCTGAGTCTACAACCTCAGAGGGAGAAAGGTAAAGATTGGTAGGATTAGTACCATTATTTACGACAATCTTGTTGTTATTGTCAAGGGTAAGGATAGTACCGTCAACACCGTTTCTTACCGGGATGATGTTCAAGCCTGTCTGATAAGCAAGGTTATACTCACCTACAGGATTATTGAGGTTAAGATAGATTTGTGGATTGGCAAGCACAATGTCGGTTTCGCTACCTGCGAGGAAATCGGGAAGGTCGTTGATTTCCACAGGGTCGATATTGATGCCGTTCACACTATACTGCACCTCACCTGAGAAGGTCTTAGCCACAAGATCGGAGAAGCTGAAGCTAACACCAACCTCAACTTTTGTGACACTGCCCGGAGTGGCATTTTCCTTCAATTCCACAGCTAATTTAGCTTCAGATACAGTCACATCCTCATTGATTGACAAAGAATGGTCTTTAATGGCATATCCATTGGCTTTCATATCCTTTATGCCTGTAACCTCAAGTATAATTTCACCTTTACCGTCGTTGCCAAGTTTGAGGGAAGGAATGGTTAGGATACCATCTTGGTAATTCATATTTCCAGGAATGAATTTAGAGATGGTAAGACCCTTAGGGAGAGTGATAGTCAAATCTTTAAGTTCAAGTGTGGCTAAACTTGCCACAGATGAAGCGTCGAATTTGACTGAAATCTCAAATGGATTAGTTGTGATAGCCTCTACGGAAACTATAGCCGGATCTATATTTTCTGCCGAATAGCTCACAGAGGTGGTTTCGGGCTGTTGCAGGTCAAACTCCATTGAGAAGGCACGGGTTTTACGGGCAGCGGTTGAACCGAAGCCGATAGTTATGCTCTCTACATGAGGAGCGGCTGCCGAGAAACCGGGAATTTCAATATCGTCAGAAGCGAATGTGCCGCTCTTATTCACTGCATACACCTTTTGACCGCCAATTTCGATTTCGTTAAACTCGCTATCCTCTTCCACAGAGATGATGTCTCCGAGCTTAATATCGTCGATGTTGACGGGTAGGGTAAGGTCTTTCACTTTAATTTCGGTAGTAGTGTCGATATCTGACAAGTCATACTTGTTGTCGACACAAGCCGTCATCGAAACCAGTGCCATAAGTGGCAATGACCCAAGAAGGTAGTAATGTTTCATATACAAGCTTGTTAATTAAAAAGTTTATTATTGTGTTGTTTAATTTTATGTGAAGTGGCGAAAGCCTTTTTATGTTTTATAAAGTTATATTATAACAATATTTTCTCCGAGAATTAGAAGATACATATTCTTATAATGGAAAAATGATGAAAATATTGTGTTTTTGATGAAAAAAAGAGAGAGAATGCACTCCTGCATACTCCCTCTTATTATAGATAGCTTATATTTTCTTACCTAATATCCCGTGGAGCTTACCATATGATTACGCGCTCTTCTTCGGGAAGCCACATCGGAGAACCTTCGGTGATACCAAATGCCTCGAAGAAGGGTGCGAGATTTTTGATAGACACGTTCACACGGTTCTTGCCGAGAGAGTGAACGTCGCCTGTGGTAAGTGAACGGATCTCCTCGTCGCGGATATTGTTAGCCCAAAGATTGGCGAAGTTCATATAAAATACCTGCATCGGGTCGAAGCCGTCAATCTTAGCCTCCGGAGAGGTAACGTCTACACCTTTCTTCTTCTGAGAGTCGAGGAAAGCTGTGCGGGCAATGCGCAGACCGCCCTGGTCGGCAATATTCTCACCCAGAGTATACTGTCCGTTGGCGTGGAGCCCGGGAAGCACCTCAACAGCATTAAACTGCTCTACCAAACCGTTGGTGAGTTTACCGAATGCCTCTGCATCCTCGGCTGTCCACCAATTGACCATATTACCATCAGCATCAAATTGGCAACCCTGGTCGTCGAAACCGTGTGTAAGCTCATGGCCGATAACAACACCGATACCACCGTAATTCTCTGCGTCACTGGCATTGGGGTCAAAGAAGGGTGCCTGAAGGATACCCGCCGGGAACACTATCTCATTGTTAAGAGGATTGTAGTAGGCGTTAATAGTCTGAGGAGTCATACCCCATTCAGTGCGGTCAACGGGTTTGCCCCATTTGGCAAGTTCCTGCTCCTGTGCCCACTTCTGAGCATTGTGTACATTCTCCCAGTAGGAGAGTGAGGGATCGATTTCGAGCTTGGAATAGTCTTTCCACTTGTCGGGATAGCCTATTTTCACTGTGATGGCATTCAGTTTCTTGAGAGCCTGCACCTTAGTGTCGTCGCTCATCCAAGGAAGATGGATAATATGCTTGCCCAATGCATTGCGGAGGTTCTCGACAAGACCAATCATATATTCCTTTGAACTTGCGGGGAAGTATTCCTCCACATACAGTTCTCCGATACCTTCACCAAGATAACCCTCAGTGACACCGAGAGCACGTTTCCAACGTGGACGCTGCTGCTGAACACCGCTCATAACCTTATTAAATTCGAAATTGGCATCGCTGAACGCATCGCTCAGATAGGGCGCAGCCGAATTGACATACTGCCAAAGATAGTAATCCTTCTTTTCACGGTCGGAGAGCGACTTCATAAGATTATCAGCCTGCTTCACTGTGTTGATTTGGGTTACGATTACAGTCTCAGGTGTCTCAATGCCCATAGTTTCGATAAAGAATTCATCCCAAGGAATATTGGGATACATTTCCTTGAGCTGGGAAATTGAGCGAGGGTTATACATAGCCGGTATGTTACGGCTCTCTTCGCGTGTCCATGTGGAATCGGCGAGAAGTGTCTCTACCTTCATTACGTTCTTAACGATACGGTCGGCATCTTTCTTATTATAGCCCGCATTCATCATCTGGGTCTTGATAAGCTTCTTATATGCCTCACGCACATCCTTATTGCGCTTATCGTTGGCAAGATAATAGTCGCGGTCGCCGAGAGTGGTGCCACCTCCGCTCACATACATGGCATATTCCTTACTGTTGGCAAGGTTTTCCATCGGACCGGCTCCGAAGAGTGGAGAAGTGTAGTTCTGATGAAGCCAAAGGAAGAGTTTTTTCATATCTGCCGGCTCTGTCTTCTCAATACGATCAAGGTCAGCCTTGATGGGAGTCGCGCCGAGTTGATCACGTCTTACAGAATCCATACCTGCCTCATAAAGCGCAGCAATCTTGTAAGCATTGGTACCTTTTGCCGGATTGGTCTTTGCAAGGTTGGTGACAATTCTCTTCACACGGTTGTTGCTTGAATCATTGAGGATGTTGAACTGTCCGTAGCGGGCATATTCGGGAGTAAGGGGATGGCTCTCCATCCAGCCGCTGTTGACGTGCTGATAGAAATCGGCAGAAGCCGGCACGTTCTTGTCGATGCCGTTGGCATCAAGGCTCTTAAGATGCTCCTGGGCTGACATTGCCATCGGAAGGGCGGCAGCAGCCAAAACCATCATTGCTTTGTTGAACTTCATTTTGTTATTCTGGTTAAATTGAAATTATTCTGCATAAATTGAGCGATAATCTTTTAAAGTAATAGAAGGAATAAACCTTAACATAAGATTTATCGCTTTAAAACACAGGCTATTCGAAACATAGGAGGTTGTTGAGTGTGGCGAGTTTCATATCAGTTTCTTCCCATTCGTGCTCAGGCACAGACCGGGAAGTGATACCACCTCCGGCAAACAAGGCATATCGTTCCGCCTCAATTCTGGCACATCTGAGAATCACAAACATCGTGAACTCCTCCACATTGCGGTAGGGCCCGCAAAAGCCTCCGTAGAAGGCACGCCGAAATTTCTCCGATTGTGTGATGATTTCAAGAGCCGCTTCACGTGGCACTCCGGCAGTGGCAGGAGTGGGAGCGAGGTTATGCAGAAGATGAAGTAATTTATCAGCTGAATTGAAACCGGCGTTGCTTTCGGCTTCAACGGGGGTGCAAAGATGTTCGATATTACCTGCCCGACGTGTGACAGTTTCACCCTTTTCCACTTTCAAACCGCTCTCCGACATACATCTTTCAATATAGTCAGCCACCATTTGTTGCTCCTTTATGTTTTTCTGATCCCATTCACCTTGGGAATCGGCTTTACGTGTCCCTGCCAATGCCATTGAGTAGAGCCGTGAAGCCCGTTTTTGGAGAAGCAGTTCAGGGGTTGCACCTATCCAGCAGCCGGTCTGAGGCGTTGAGAAACAGTAGACATAGGCATCGGGATACGCCCGAAGCAAACTAAGGAAAGTAGACGCCACATCAACCTTGTCGACATCGCTCTGCACACGTGCAGCCACAATCTTTCGGTTGTCAGAGTCGCCTATAAACTTTTTGATTACCTCAATCTCATTGGCATAGTCCTCATAGGTGGTTGACATCATCGGAAATGGGTACTGCTCTTGGGTCTTGTTGCGCGATGTGGGAGCATAGGGAATTGTCCAAATCTTATCTTTGGGTAAAAAAGGGGCGATAACGAAACCGGCTTTCCCGAAACCCTCAATCACTCCTTCCGAACTTCCGAAGCTAACCATCATATCTCCCGGCATACGGTATGCGTAGAAACAGAGGCGGCTCTCAATAGCTCCACGTATCTCATCACGCAGATTCACCTCCGACACCGGATCGGAAAAGAATATCATCGGACCGTTGGTGGCTTTACGTGTGCCTAATTCAAAACTTATTCCCATAATTTTGCCAAATTAGGTTAACTTATTTCTCAACTATCTCGCCTATCAGTTCGAAGGGGTAGGCTTCGGTGATCTTTACGTCCACAAATTCACCGGGGGCGAGGTCGGCGTTATCAATTATCACCTCAGGGTCAACCTCGGGAGAGTCGTATTGGGTGCGTCCGTACGCCTTATCACCATCAATGCGGTCAATAAGGACACGTTGGGTAGTCCCGACAAGTTCCTCATTGAGTTCGAGAGCTATCTGCTCCTGAACTGCCATAATCTTGTCAAGGCGTTCTTGCTTCACCTCATCGGGGATACTGTCGTCAAGGTTCTTGGCAGCAAATGTGTCGTCTTCCTCACAATATGCAAAAGCTCCCATACGGTCGAAACGCTGGGTTTTCACAAAATCTACCAACTCCTCAAATTCCTTTTCTCCTTCTCCGGGAAAGCCTGTCATAAGGGTAGTGCGAATGCGTATACCGGGCACTTTCTCCCTTATAGTGTCGAGGAGCCTCAATGTCTCCTCCTTATCTATATGGCGGCGCATATTATGTAGCACCGGGTCGGAAATATGCTGTAGGGCGATGTCAAGATAATTGCACACGTTTTCCCTGCGAGCCATTACATCAAGAATATCCATCGGGAAATCCGAAGGGTACGCATAGTGGAGGCGTATCCACTCCACACCTTCAATGTCTGCCATACGGTCAATAAGTTCAGCCAAGGCATGACGGCCATAGAGATCAGTGCCGTAAGATGATAGGTCTTGTGCTATGACGTTAAATTCCTTTACACCCTCCTTTACAAGTTGGCGTGTCTCTTCCAAAATCTCTTCGATAGGGCGAGATGTATGACGTCCCGTAATAATGGGTATAGCGCAAAATGCACAGAATCTGTTGCAACCCTCTGAAATTTTCAGATAAGCACTGTGTGGAGGAGTGGTAAGGGTACGTTCCCATACTTTCGGCTTCTCGACAGCCGATTTTCTGTCGGGAAGCTGAGAAATAAAATCTTTCCAATCAAACTTTCCATACCATATATCTACCTCCGGAATCTCCTCCTTAAGCTCGTCCATATAACGCTGTGAGAGGCAACCCATCACCACTAACTTACCGATTTCACCATCGTTTTTACGGTCGCCGAGTTCGAGGATAGTCTGAATGGATTCCTCTTTGGCATCAGCTATGAAGCCACATGTGTTGACTACCACAAATTCACCGTGCGGCTCTTCCGGATCGTGTGAGACTTCGTAACCTTTGGCTGCCAATTGTTTAATGAGCCGCTCCGAATCTATCAGATTCTTGGAGCAGCCCATAGAAATGATGTCGATATGATTTTTTTTAACCATCAAACGATTATTTAGTAGGTAGGAAGAGAGAACGCACAAACTCCTCGGGACGGAAAATCTGCAAATCGTCAATGCCCTCGCCAATTCCGATATACTTCACCGGAATCTTAAATTGGTCACTTATGCCGATCACTACGCCCCCTTTGGCTGTACCGTCGAGCTTTGTCACTGCAAGTGCGTTGACTTCTGTGGCTGCCACAAACTGACGTGCCTGTTCGAAGGCATTCTGTCCGGTGGATCCGTCAAGTACAAGTAGGATTTCCTGGGGAGCCGAGGGCACCACGCGCTTCATCACATTCTTGATTTTCGTAAGCTCGTTCATAAGTCCGATCTTATTGTGGAGACGCCCGGCTGTGTCGATAATCACCACATCCGCTCCCTGTGCCTTCGCGCTTGAGAGAGTGTCGAAAGCCACGGCGGCGGGATCGCTTCCCATCTTCTGCTTGATTACGGGTACGCCCACACGTTCACCCCATATATCGAGCTGTTCGATAGCGGCGGCACGGAATGTGTCGGCAGCGCCGAGTATCACCTTATTTCCGGCTTTCTTATACTGCGCTGCCAGTTTGCCGATGGTGGTGGTTTTACCGACACCGTTGACACCCACAACCATAATGACGTATGGATCGCCACCTTTCTTTATTTCGAAATCCTCAAGGTTTTCGTCCTCCTCAGGGCGTGCAAGTAGGTCGGTGATCTCCTCGCAGAGCAGATTATTAAGCTCCTCGGAACCCACATACTTATCGCGGGCAACACGGTCTTGTATGCGGTCGATGATCTTAAGAGTGGTATCAACACCTACATCGCTTGTGATGAATGCCTCTTCAAGATTGTCAAGGACATCATCGTCGACTTTGCTTTTGCCTGCCACAGCGCGTGTAATCTTGCTCCACACGCCCTCTTTTGTCTTTTGCAGACCGGTGTCTAACTTCTCTTTCTTCTCTTTGGAGAACAGTTTTTTAAAGAATCCCATAAAAGTAGGCTTAAATACTAAGAATGTGCGAAGTTAATGAAAAAATCGGACATAGCCAAATTCCTACTATGGAGTATTGTCTTTATGGGATTCTCAGTGTGACGTTTGAGCCTAAAGAAGCGGAGTCGTCTATTATATTTTCAACTTTTTCGCTGACTCTTTCAGCACGGTCAGACAGTTTATCGGCTTTATCAGCTATTCTCTCAGCTTTGTCTGCCAATTTCTCGGCTTTGCGTTGGATTTTATCTCCCAACTTCTCAGCTTTACTTTGAATTTTGTCTTCCAGCTTAGAGATTGCCTGAACGGTATCAACCATTTCAATTTCTGTCTCGGAATCGTTATCTGATTCGATTATGGTCGAGCTTTCCACCTGTTCATAGGAGTGATGTCTTCTTTCCATTCGCATTTGGTCGTAGACATCCTCATTGCTCGCAACAGTTATAACCATACCTGTAGCACACGCTGCGAGAATAAAACCGATAACCCACAGGCTGTTCAGGAACATTTTCACACGTTTGGTGAGAGGAGCGGAATTCATTCCTTTTCTTACCAGATAAAATAGAGGGATTGCTATTGTTATGATCCAGCCTATGCCACATAATACTCCCCAGAAAACTATCTGACTGATAAACGGATCATTAAATTTATCCCCCTCAAAAGGTAATCCTGTGCCGAAGAGTAGGGTAGTGCCCCACATTATCATAAAGAAGATGCAACCAATAAGTCCAACTGCGAGGGCTACAAGAAACGGTATGCCGATAATGAGACCGATGATAATCATTATTTTAGCCAATAAGCTGAAAGTATTGGTTAAGAATCCGGCTGTCTGAGGGGCGGTGGTGGGTTGTGGATTTACATTTGTGCCCTGTTCTTCCTTAAAGCTGTCGGTGACGGTCTTGCCGATATTCTCCATAGTGGGTTGCTCGCCCATCATCTGCATTCGCTGTAGAGGGGTGCGGGCTTCCGGCACTACAATCCAAAGTACAAGGTAAACAAGACCGACAACGGCATAAGAACAAATTGTCAGAGCTACAAAGAGCAGACGTACCCAGGTGACATCCCAACCGATATACCAGGCGAGTCCGGAGCATACACCGCCTAACATTGCATTCTGCGGGTCGCGGAAGAGGCGTTTCTGAGGGGTAGGGAGGGGTGGAATATAAGGAGGCGGGGTAGTGCGGTCGCTTTCTACTTCGATTGTCTCGCTATGGCCTTCGGGATCTTCCACTGTAAAGGAAGCTTCCTCCACAAATTCCTCCGGCTTGCCAACACGCGCTATAAGCTGCTCTACATCGGCGAGGGTGATGATTGCACTGCCATCTTCGGTGCAGGCAATGAGAAGTTCAGCAACACGCGATTCTATGTCGTTGATGAGTTCAGAAGCTCCGTCTACATTCTTGAAGGCATGTTCGATGGTATTCAGATAGTCGTTGAGGAGATTATAGGCGTCTTCGTCAATCACGAAAGGGAAGCCTGCCACGTTTATATTGAAAGTCTTTTTCATTGTTTATTGAGTTTAAAGGTAGGAGTTTGATCGGTGATAGTCTCTGCTTCCGGGGAAAGCTTATGCAGAGTAGCCGGTTCTTGAGGGTTGGTGGAGTCGGATTGGGAAGTGAGATTACGGAAATGGTTGACGTTAGCTACAATCTCATCCCAGGCATCCGACATTTCAGACAGTGTGTCTTTCCCAATAGGAGTGATGAAATAATACTTCCTTGGCGGTCCCTTGGGGCTTTCCTCCCATTCGTAGCTGAGTTTTCCCTCTTTTCGAAGACGGTTGAGCAGGGTATAGAGTGTGCCTTCCACCACGATCAGGTCGGCTTCACTCAGACCGTTAATTATGTCGGAGGGGTATGCCCTACCACGTGAGAGGAGAAGCAACACGCAGTATTCGAGTATTCCTTTCCGCATTTGTGAGCGGATGTTGGAATCGGGTTTTGTTCCTATTTTTTCTGTCATATATTGTTAGGTTTATGTTAGTTACATTATCGACTGACCGCTGACGGAACTCTTATCGTCGTTTTCGATTCTGCGAGAAGTTTTCTTTACGTCTGATTTCAACGATCCGAAATTCCAAGAGAGGGAAATTCCGACGTTCCAGTTCCTATTGTAGAACGTGAATCTGTTAATCATATTTTCAGTGTTTACGTAAGCGCTGAATGACATTTTGCTTTGCAGAAACTGGTTGGCTGACAGGGTGAGAGTGAGTGTCTCGTTTTTAAGGAAACCCTTACTCAGCGCGATGCCGTAGTAATACCAGCCGTCTTGCCATCCTTGGAGATTGTAGTTGCGGGTAGACTGTCCGCCGTAGACACTCAGACGGAATTGGTCGGGAAGAGTGTAGTTTGCATTGGCACCATAGTTTACGTTCCAGCCCGCGTTGCTGAGATCAGGACTCTTCGATGAGAGCATTTGTCGCGTGAGACGGGCGTTGGCTGAGAATTGCAGGTTCTGAAGAGGTGACCAGTTGAAGAGTCCAAAAACTGCAAAGCTGCGGTTGTGACCGATGTTGGCGTAGGTGGAATAGGTTATGTCATCTACATTATAGGTGAATTGGGAGATTGCGTTGCCGATAGAGGCGAACTCAAAGCCGATGTTGCCACCGAATGTACGTCCGAAATTACTGTAGGTCAACGTAATCTTATTTGCTCTTTCCGAACTGAGGTCGGGATTACCCTTTTCTATAATTGTGGGTATGTAAATGAACTCATAGGGGTTGACCTGCTTGAGCGACGGACGTGAAATCCTCATCTGATAGGCGAGACGCAATGCGGATGCTTCGGTGAAGTTGTAGCTGAGAGCCGCGTTGGGCACCAGGTCATTCAGGCGATTGGTAAAATCAGGCTCCAAGCCCTCTTTGAAATCTATGCCCATACGGGTGTGCTCATAGCGGAGTCCGGCTGTGACTGAGAGGTTTCCGAATCTCCCGCTATAAGATAGGTAAGCGGCATAGATGTCCTGCTTCTGCATGATATCGGAACGGTCGGAGGGAGCTGCATCCTCTTCGGTGAGTCCCTGCTGCCAAAGGGTATAGGCTATAGCCGGATTCCGACGCAGTACTACCTTGCCTCCTGCGTCGAGAGAATGTCTCCCTTCGGCGAAATTCTTCATATAGTCAAGCTGCACAGTGTGTTCATTAGTGTTTCCCTTATTGGAGGTGTACTCATAGGGCG
>CAMWTL010000075.1 GCA_947177145.1 uncultured Porphyromonadaceae bacterium | reverse complement strand
ACCTGCGGCATGACATACTCTAATATATTAATTAAATTTTAAAAGATACTTATGAAATAAGTTAGTAGATATATGTAAGACCTATAAGTCTATAAAAAGTTACAGTAAAGTAATAAAATTTACTTATTTGATTTTGGTAGAGCCTATGGTTTGGTTCTTCCGTTTGCGCCATTAGTTATTTTTTTTGAGCTTAGAATCCGGGATGTCCCATAGACGGGGATAGGGTTCGGGATAAATCTTCTTATAGTACCAGTAGTCTTCGTAATTTTCGCGAATCGGACGGTTTTTATGTTCGGGAAGGGAGTCAAACAGTTTGTTGCGCTTGAAGCCGAATCTGCGCATATCAAGCATACGAAAGTCCCAGAGGTGCTCAAGGTCGGTGAGATAAACACGTTGTGTATGGTAGCGGCCGCTGCGATTATGTGATGCTGGCATTATGGGGGCAATGGTATCCATCACGTGAAATGTATTTGCCGACATCTTTGTGAAGGCATGGGGTGCGTAGCGTCCCTGTACTGCAAAGTGGTTACATTCATCTTCGCCCAGATAACCGTAATTTATCACCACCCTATAAACGGTGTCTTTCGATAGGTTGTCGATATAACTTCCTCCCGGTCGTGTTCCTCTTGCAAACGGTAGCAGATAGTATTGTCTGACATTATATGCATAGGTGGCTCTTCGAGGTCCATTACGTACCTCCACCACATCCGGCATAAGCCATTCTATAGCGGGTATAGTCCCTAGGGTTAAAGCAAAATTAATACCCAAAATAAAGCCGAGTTGGGAACAGATAAGCGCCTTACATATAGATCGTGATTTAATCTTTGATTCTTCGGGAAGAGTCGGGTCTTCGATTATCCGTCTCGCTACGTGCCTTAGGTAGGGGTATACTAAAACCAGCTCTACTATGGTCCCTACGGTCACTAACCATATCACTGACGTATAATAATAGAATATTCGTACTGCGTAATAGGATATTATCATAAGTATAGAAGCTATGGCAGCCCTTAGAATAAGCTCGTTTTTATTCAGTTTATCTAAGGATTTACGGAATGCCCAATTTAGATTGGCTCTTCCCAAAGGGATAGCGATGGCTGTTGATATTGCCAAGCCCAATATCGCACCGATAAGATATACACTTTCTTCACTAAATTCCATTATCAACCACAGTTTATATTGCTTACAAATGTAAATAAAAATCCTGAGATTTATACATCGGCATCATAAAGATTCCTTTTCTTTAGAGGAAAGATAATATTTATTGTTGTATTTTACTCCATTATCAATGAATAAAATAATACACATATGGCATAAGAGCTTACTTATTTCTCGATTATGTGATTAAGTAATGGTAATGGCTTCGAGGGAGCCGTGGAGAGAGCCGGAGATGACGAGGCGGGCGTATCTTAAGCCGGGAGTATAGACTCCTTGCAATATGCTTCCTTTTGAGGTGGCTAAGAGTTTCCAACGGATCAGGTCAGTGCTGCCGTAGAGAGATATTTTAAGGCTTTCGTCACTGAGAGAACCTTTGTCACTAATCTGAATACTTTCGTTATTGTTAGGCTCTTGTGTAAATGCTCCTCTTAGCTCGATTGACCATAGCAACTTTCTGATCTCTTCCAAAATCTGCCGAGAGGGTGGAGAGAAGAGTTGAGAATTAGAGAGCTTGGAGATGGAGGAAGAGGATATTGGTAGGCTGGGAGTAGAGGCTGGGATAAGACCTTCCAGTTTGAGGGGACGGGTAACTACTTCGATAGGGAGGTCAGTGTTGATAGGAGTGATGATTACGTTTAATGGTTTATCGGAAATCGGAGTGACATGTGATGAGGAAGGTAGCTCCGGGAAGTTGTTAACGTCGGAGGTGGAGATAGGTTTTATTGTGGTACCGCTGATTACCATATGATTGCCGGAAACAGTTGTGAAATATAGTGTGCGACCTGACATGCTTATGGAGTCAGGAGTATCGAGTATGTAGTTGGCTATGAGTCCTGCATCGCGTAGCTCACCGTTATCCATCTCTTTGAGGAGGTATATGCCCTGGGTCGTGAAGAGATAGGCGGTCGGGGCAGTGGTGGCTACTAATCCGGATGCACGGAAAGCACGGCAGATGGCAATTACTCTCCCGACATCGAGGTGCATAAACAGTTTGTCAGGAAAGTATGCACTACGGTCTTTTCCCGAACGCCAGATTGCATTGGGTAAACTGTAGCTGTTACGGACAGAGTTTTCAGAATCAGATGTTGTGTAAAGTTGTGTTGGGAGGGTAGTGGCGTGGATTTTCACTCCGGTAGAGGAGAGGTCGGTATAGCCGAGTTTTCCGCTCCAATAATAAGATCCGTTGAGGAGGGGATGCCTACGTAAGGGCACTATAAATGTTGCCCTCGAAGTGACGAGTGTCAGTTTACGTACATCGGGGTCGGGAATGAAGAGCCATTTTGGAAAATTGGATTCGGATAGGATTACTTTCGGATGTTGAGGATTGTAGCATGACGAATGAAGAACCAAGCCATTTTTAATCGCTTCCGTTTCGGTTGCGACTGTAGTTAATTGCGTCGAATCTGATGTTTCTTTACATTCCATCATTGATGCTAATGGTGGGACTGTGGGTAGAGTCATGGTAAGGTCGCAAAGAGTGGTGTAGCCGGAGATTCGGCAACCCGTCTTGGCACTGATACCTTGATGTTGAAGAAAATCGGGGGTATAAGCTGACAGTACTTTCAATTCAGGAAGGTCAGGCACATTGAAGTCAATATCAAAGAAATCTGAAGAAATTGCTGCTTCATCAGATATGGAATGTAAGTCAGATATAGACCATGAGAGGGTGTGTGACGGCTCGGCTTGTGAATTGGGGGAGGCAGTGCTCGGAGATTCGGCTTGTGAAGCGGAGGAGGTTTGGTTTAAGGATTCGAGGGGGATTGTGGAGACCATACGGAAGGTTGACACGGAGAGGAGGTGTGAGGTGAATTCATTGTCGGTCAAGGCTATGGGTACCCAACTTTGTGGCAAGGTGCTCCCCGAAGCGCGATGTACGGAGAGAAGGGGTTCAGTATGCCGGTAAAGAGGTATCGGAGCTGATATGAATATGTCGATGGCTGCAATACGTATTTGCTGCTTATGTTTTTCGGACGTAGCAATCTGTTTTGACCACTCTGTTAATCCTTCGGGAATTGTGAGGCGGCTGCTTAGACGGCAAGCCTTGACGGGGATAGTCATAGACATTGAGTCCACATCAAAATTATCGCCGCTCTCTACTGTGGGAGCAGTCGCGTTGGGAATAAGCAACACAGGGGAGGAGGGAGTATATGTGAGCCATCGGTGAGACGTAAGGCGCAAAGGGCAAAGAATGGCTCGATAAAAAGATGTTGTCTTGTGGCATCTTTCTGGAGCTTTTCAAGAGCATAAGCTGCACGTGCTGCCCAACCTTCGGCATCCTTACTTTTAGGAGCGTCCATAACTATCGAGGGAGAATTGTCGGGATGGTTATGCCACCCGATCACTGCAGCCGGTTTGAGCGAGAACTCCACAATCGGGAGCAGCTGGGAGGAAAGACGATTGTGCTGTTCCAACTCCTCTTCCGGATTGATGAGATCAGCGGGTGCGACATAAGACTCCGAGTCAGCTTCGGAGTCGTTTATAGTCGTTGTTGCAGGGATAAGACGAGCGTTAACCACACTTTCAATCTCACCGTTGGGGCAAGAAAAGGAGCCGTTGTTGCTACGTTGCTTGAAGAAAATAACTTTGTCGTTCATAATTAGAGAAATATTACAAATAATCAGAAATAAGAATTACAAGTAGTTGGAGAACACGAATTACAAGTAATCAGAAATAATTACGAGTAATCATAGAATAAGAATGGATAGAAATTATCCGGTCCTGACAGCTAAACCCTGTCAGAACCGGACAAAATTATATTCAAAAATCGTATGTCGATTTTTATTCTGATACGCTTGGTAATATTTCTCTCGTTAAGCCCTTCCTTATTTGCTACGGGAATTCAGCTATCTATATTAAAAATTCCTATCAAGTATCAGAAATTCTCAAGTATTAGAATTCCCATCAAGTGGCAATTTATGAGATTCTCATCGGGAAATCAAGAATAAATTACCCGGCTTGTTGAGAGAGCCGAAAGAGAATCATTCAGCTATTAAGATCCGGAAGAGAATCATTCAGCAATTATGAGGTAATAATTCTTCTTGCCGCGTTGGGCAAGGAGATACTTGCCATTGAGAAGCTCTTCGGCTGTGATAACCGTGTTGGGATCGGTCACTTTCTTTTTGTTGATGCTTACGCCACCCTGCTGAGTCATCTTACGAGCCTCACCCTTTGAGGGGAATACGGCAGTCTTGGAAGCGAGAAGATCGAGAAGTGGCACACCTGCCTCAAGTTCAGCTTTGCTGACGTTGAATGTAGGCACACCCTCAAACACGTCGAGAAGTGTCTTCTCATCGAGGTTGCGAAGTGCATCCTCAGCCTTATTGCTGAAAAGGATCTGGCTTGCCTCCACAGCGGCGTTGTAGTCAGCCTCACTATGCACCATAGTGGTGACTTCCTTGGCAAGACGCTTCTGCATCGGACGCTGACCGGGGTCTTTTGCGTGCTCCTCAATAAGTGCATCAATCTCCTCCTTGCTAAGAGCGGTGAAGATCTTGAGATACTTCTCGGCGTCGGCGTCGCTCACATTGAGCCAGAACTGATAGAACTTATAGGGAGAGGTGTAGCGCGGGTCGAGCCATACGTTGCCGCTCTCGGTCTTGCCGAACTTGCCACCGTCGGCTTTTGTAATGAGGGGGCAGGTGAGGGCGTATGCCTCGCCTCCGAGTTTGCGACGTATAAGCTCAGTGCCTGTGGTGATGTTGCCCCACTGGTCGGAACCGCCAAGCTGTAGCTTGCAATCCTTATCCTGATAGAGATGGAGGAAGTCGAAGCCTTGTAGAAGCTGATAAGTGAACTCAGTAAAGCTGAGTCCGTCACGAGCCTCACCGTTGAGACGCTTCTGTACAGAATCCTTAGCCATCATATAATTGACGGTGATGTGCTTGCCGATTTCACGTGCGAAGTCGAGGAACGTCACATCCTTGGTCCAGTCATAATTGTTGACCATTTCAGCCTTATTGGGCGCGTCGCTCTCGAAATCAAGGAATTTTGAGAGCTGTTTTTTGATAGCCTCCTGATTGTGGCGCAGGGTTTTCTCGTCAAGAAGATTACGCTCCAAGCTTTTGCCGGAGGGGTCGCCAATCATACCTGTGGCACCGCCGATAAG
This sequence comes from uncultured Porphyromonadaceae bacterium, assembly GCA_947177145.1. Taxonomy (GTDB): domain Bacteria; phylum Bacteroidota; class Bacteroidia; order Bacteroidales; family Muribaculaceae; genus Lepagella. The sequence goes on along the minus strand of CAMWTL010000075.1, from coordinate 6,966 downwards.
GGCGAGGGGCTTGTGGCCGCAACGCTGGAAATGACGCAGCATCATCACGCCGCAAAGGTGACCGATATGCAGGGAGTCGGCTGTCGGGTCAATACCGAGGTAAGCCGTGGTCATACCTTTCTTGAGCTGTTCCTCAGTGCCGGGCATAACGGTGTGTATCATGCCACGCCAAGTAAGCTCTTCGATAAAGTCAGGTTTCATATTATTTATGGTTTATTGTGATCTAAAGGGTTTAGAGTTTAGGGTTTAAGGTTTAGGGTTTAGGGTTTAGTCATTTTAAACTTTAAACCCTAGGCTTTAAACTTTTACGGATTTATGGTGTAGAGCACTGTTTTACCAACGGCTTCGAGTGTCTTCGGGTCAATCCCCTCCATATTGTCGTTGACGGTGTGCCAACGCGGGTTGAAGCCTGATTCGGCTTCCGGGTGATATTCTATTATGTCAATAGCCGGGATGCCGTGGGTTATGAGCTGTGTATGGTCGTCTGTGACAGCTGTGCCCACACGGTTGAAGAACATATTTCCATACCCCAAGGCACCTGCGGCACTCCATACCCTCGCCGCCACATCCGGGGCAGCTTGTTCGGAGAAATACTCACGGTAGAAAGTGGCATCCTTTCCTCCCACCATATCCAAAAGAATGGCATACTCCGGTGCATAACCGGCTACGGGTGGATTCTCCATGAAATAGCGTGTGCCGAGAGCCCATGAATCCTCGTTGCCCTCGTCGCCCCAGTCTTCTGCATCCACAAATAGGAAGTCAACTCCGAGGTCAGACTTGGCAAGGTTCAACTGGCGGGCAATCTCAAGGATTACCCCCACACCGCTTGCACCGTCATTGGCACCGTCAACCGGTGTCTTATGGTTGGCAGGGTCAGGATCGGCATCCGCCCACGGGCGGCAGTCCCAATGAGCGAGAAGAAGGATACGTTTCTTCACGTCGGGATTTATTTGCCCGAAAATATTGCGGGCATTCAGGGTGGTCCCGTCAAAGGCTTTCAAGTTGGCGCGTTGCTCAGTCACGTCGGCACCGTGACGACGCAGTTCGGACGTGAGCCAGTCGCCACACTGACGGTGAGCCTCAGTGTTTGGCACACGCGGACCGAAGGCAACTTGTTTCGCTACATACGAATAGGCACTGTCAGCATTAAAAGCTACTTTTGCCGTCTCCTCAGCCGGGATAGTCGCCGTAGCCTGTGTAGCTCCCTTGTTGCCGCTGCAGGCAGCCAGTATAAAAGCCGTGGTTATGATGGTCATAAACTTTTGCATACTGCAAAGTTAGCCAAACCCAGCGACACTTGCAAATTTTTAGCTTAGCAGAGGAGCATAAGATGGAAAATGGGCAGGGGAATGCTCATCCGTAAGTAAGTTGGTTAGGAGTCACGAGATGAGAAGAAAGGACAGTATCTTTTTCCGGAATTGGCATAAGAGCATGAGTTGTTTATGCCAAGATTACAGCGATGGGAGCCATCATAGTGATAATGGCGGCACTCGTCTGATGTACGGGAGGTGGAAGTATTGCGTGAGGAGGATGATTTCTTCTGCGGAGCAGCGTTCTCTTCACGATGAGTTCTTGAGGATAGCAGCTTTCCATCGTGTACGGAGGTGTAATAATTGTAGCCACATTTATAACATTTCCGCAATTCCTTTACTTGCTCATAGACTGTCGTGTGTACATCGGTATATCCTGACCCATAGAAACGGGAGTAGTAAGTTCTCGTGCCGCAGTTGATTACAGAAACTGTGTCGATGGTGTTGAGCCTATGGCAAACAGGGCAGCGTTGACCCTGCTGTTTAAGCGGGAACCACGCCAGTACACCGATACCTCCACAGAGCACTCCCGTAGCAAGTGTGTACATATCTGACCCAATGATAAGTCCGAACAACGGTAGTAAGCATCTGAGTATATTGATTGGAAGTTTTATTTCCCAATTGCTTAATTCCCTCTCCTGCTCCAGATAACTGAGCATAGTCCATACGTAGCCAACCATTATCAACATATATATTATGGCTATGATGAGACCGGCAGTAGCCATATCGTCCTTTTTCATAGCGTTCAACATGCAACCACAGGCAATTATGCTTGTCACTCCGGCAAGCATAGCCATCCAAGGACGCAGATGTATATTGATGAAGCGGGGATAGCGAGTGAAGAAACCAACGACTATACACGCCACCAATATCCATATGCATTTGGTAATGGTAGTGTTACTACTATCGGAACGGCGCTTTACGACTTGGGTGCCTACTTGAGAGTAATGTTTCACTAATTCCATCTCCTCGGGCGACAATTTGGAAACCTTTCGGGTAATATACGCCTCCTTCCTCATTTTTTCATTGCCGGCATAGTCGTGGATCTCGGTCCAATTGCCTTGGGCGTCCTGTTTTGTAGCGGCAACAAACTGTCGGGGTTTACCCGGCGTATATGTGATAGGCTGCCACACAAAATCCTTCGCTGTGATATTAAATGCCTTCGATTCCATCACATTGTCATCGGCATCTTTGACGACGGTTATTCTATGTATAGCCTTCCCGGTGGGGTTAAAAATGACAGTGTCGTATTCGGTAGACCCCGGTGTGTTCCATTGTGCCTTATGTGTGCCCAGGATAGGATTACCGTTTTCATCGGTAAAGATAGTTATTGTGGCTTTACCTTTGGTATGGTCATAGGTGTAAGTGGCTTTGGCATCTTTCTGATTGAAGTTTAATACCGAGTCAATGTGCATAATCTTATATTTCCCCTTGATTTTTACGGGAACATAAGTGTCATAGGCTGCCTCGGCATTTGCACAGCATAATGCCAATATAAAAATAAGCCAACATAAGCGTTTGATTGTCATGAGTAGGAATTTGTTAGATTATCGCTTACAAATTTAGATAAAAATCCTGAGATATTTACACCGGCAGGATAAAGAATCCTTTTTTCGTTAGAGGAATTACATCATTAACCTTGTAAAGAACGAAATAAAGAAACTCGGGAAGATTGATTAAAAAATTCTGTCCCGAACTCTTACCTCAACTCAGTTTTGAGTGGAATGAAGTAAGACTCCGGGACAGAATTTGCACTCCGTATATATAAGAGATTATGACATATATAGGAGATTATGACCGATAACGATGGTTACGGGATGGAGATCTTGGTGACTGAGGAGCCAATGCGTAGGATATAGATGCCCTTGGGAAGGAAACTGCATTCACCGGAACCGCTGAAGACACGTACACCGGCAGTAGCGTAGATCTCGCCACTCACACCCTCAGCGAAAGTGACGCAGTTGCCATCAATGGATACAGAACCGTCTGCCAGAACATCGTCGATGCTATTGAAGCCTTCACGGGTGAGATGTATAGTGAAGTTGGTCTTTTCATTATTAGCTGCATCAGTGAGGTAACTATATACGAGTTCTACATCACGTCCGGCTTCCTCCGGGATCATGATCACGCCGCTTATGACGTCGCACTGCACATATTTATATTCATCACCCTCATACCAGTATGCCCACCAATCGCTTGCACGGGCAATCTCGAATCCCGGGATAGCTTTGGTGTTGAGATTCGGTGTGGCAATGGAGAGATACGCTTCCTGTCTTATGCACGACCAGCTCCAGATATTCGGGAAGTCATCAATCTGGAAGTGGGTGAGGGCATTAAAGTCAAGCAGCAGTCGTCCTAACTCAGGATGGTCAGCATATTTGAAATCGGAGATATTATTATAGCTGGCTCTGATTTCTTCTATTATCGGCATACCGGATATGTCGAGTGTGCCCCCAATCTTGTTGTTCTGGATTTGGATTGTTTTAAGCAGGGGGTGGGAGCCGAAGACGATGCCCTCAATCTCGTTGTTGCTGGCATATATTTTCTCCAGCTTAGAGGCGTTTGAGAGGTCGAGTGTGCCACCGATTTTATTGGAGGAGATTCCTAATTGTTGTAGGTTGGCTATATCTCCCAACAAAAGTTCGGTAACGGCATTAGTGTATAAATCAAGAGTAACCAATTGATCTGTTGCAGATAGATCGAGCTTACCGGAGAGAGAATTGCGGCTGAGATAGAGGACTCTGAGGTCTTGTGGTTGACCCAGAACCAGTTCTGTCAAATTATTGTCGTCAAGGTCAATGCGCTGGATGGCAGGACAATTGGAAAGATCGAGAGAGCCTTCGAGATTATTATTATATGCGTACAGCTCGGTAAGCACAGGGTGGCTTGAAATAAACAGGTTACGCAAGCCCATATTAGATGCGTAGACCTGAGTCAAATTCTCCAATCCCCTAAGGTCGAGTGTCTCCACTTGGTTACTATAACATTCAAGATACTCGAGTTTCTTGAGGTGGGTAATCTCCAAAGAGGTCAGCGAATTTTCAGACAATGCCAATCTACTTATCTCCGAATAGGGAGAGAGGTCTATTTTTGTCAACTTATTGTTACGGCACATGAGGGTCCGTAGCTTATCCTCCTTGGGTAAATCGAGAGAGGATAGGAGGTTGTCGTTGAGGTAGAGGTACGATAATTTGGACAGGGAGGAGAGGTCCAAAGAGGTGAGTTGGCTATTTTCGACATTTATATATGACAGTTCGTCCGCTCCTGCCAACGTCAGTGATTCAAGTGGCGTATTTTTGATGTCGAGCCAGTAAAGAGATTGGCAACCTGAGAGATCGAGGGAAGTCGTGGGAAGCTCAGTCAATGTAAGGCGACTAAGGGCATAAAGCTGCTCGATTCCCTTGAAATCATTGATTTGAATGTTGTTTAGCTCAAGACTTTGTATTCTTGCTAATTCCTCATCCGCAAGCGCACCGTCGGAATTGGTGTCAAAATTGGTAAGGAGTATCTGGCGGAAGACGGGATCCGGGAAGTTTGCCTCATTGACTGTGAGCTTGTAATCGTAGATTTCTATCTCTCGCGGTTCAGAGATAAGACGGTCACGGTAATCGTATAGACCGAGAGTGTAGATGCCGGGCTGTACGGATGTCACATTGTAGACGGTTAGTGTCTCGTTGTCGTTCTGACCGGGCAGGAGATTGACCATAACATAGTCGGTAAGAGAGCTGCATACATTGCCGTTTGAATCGGTGAATCGACACTTCACTTCACCGAGGTATTCCTCATTGCCGGGATTAGATAGGGCGAGGTCCATTGTCTGGGGATCACGACGTTGCAGCCGTGTGAAGTCGGCAGGGAGAGACGCTAAAACGGCTGATTCCACTTTGGGGTGGCTGATTTTAAGTTGGTCACCTACACGCTCAAGTGTGAGACTGGAGCGACGACCCGGACCAAAGATAACGGGATAGAGTTGCCCTTCCTCCTCAAGACGGTAATATAGAGTCAATTTGTAAGGTCCATTCCCTTCTTCCAATAGTTCATATGGATTTAGAACCTCGATAGCGGAGAAATAAACTCCGCTTTTCCAACCTGACAGTGACGGAGAGTAGATATTACTTTCAAGATAATCTACCAATTCACCTGTGGAGAGATTGTCGATACGCAATACAAACCTATTGGCACAGCCTATGTAACCTCCGTTAAACGTTTCTGTTCCGGTGTTCATAAACCCATGATATAGACCATTTTCTGTGCCTAAAACAATATCGTCCCTTTTATCGAGCATTAATATCCCATCCTCTCCGGCGTATGCAGCGCGGAGGTCGCCAAAAGGTGTTATCACGGCACGGAGCTCGTTGATGTCGGTATTACGTTTGGGCTGGATGCCTACGGTGAAGTCTACTTCGAAGCTGTAACCCTGCTGGCTGCCACCTGTACCATAGTCGGCAGGACGGAGTGAGGTCAGGCGGAAATAACCGTCACAGTAGCCATCCCAACCCCAGTTGATATGAAAGAATCCGTCGGAAGTGCAGCCGTCGAGCACAAACTCATGGCCAATTCCTCCGTCAGGATATTCACCACCCACGATTACGGGTCGCCCCTCAGCCATCTCTTTGTAGAGGATGTTGTGAAGTTCCTCATAGCCAAATGAATTACGCCATATCTTTTGGATGGTGGCATCGTCATAACCGAACTTTCCGACCAAGGCACCCGATATGGCGAAAGAGGAGGCTGAACTGGCAGATGCCTGATACTTCATGTTGACCGATGTGCCGATGTGCTTCATCAGTTTTGCCACCTGGTCGATTGCTTCCTCCGACTCAGAGCCGTCATAGCTGTCAGCCATGATGTCCCATTTGTATTCATAAGTATCGGCACCCTCACCGTATGATTGAGGCCACTCGTGGTATTTCATTACCTGTGCCATTGCGGTAGCCACACAACCCGTGGGAGCGTGACCCGGTACCCAGCCGATTGTGGGACGAAGGGAGCCTGTTTCCCAGCACTCGTTGTTGTAGGGAACATTCTGTCCCCACTTTGTCTTGAGCATTGGAGCCACATCGACAGCGTTTACCGCACGTGTGACAGGCGCCTTTTTGGGGTCTTGGATGTCCTCAGTACTCTCGGCGGCAGCATTGCCCATCTCTTCTGACAAAGCATTGATCCAGAAACCAAAGGATGGATTGCTTATGGCAGTAGAGTAGGTGCCGCGCTCTGAATAGCCAAGCACTTCCTGAAACCTGTCGTCGGCAGCCACGATTATATATCCATTGTCTGTACCGACGTTGAATACAAAGTAATTGTCAGATTCTCCACGGGTTGTGGTCGATGCAACTGGAGTCAGATTGGAATCCGGTTGTGATGACCGGATATACTTCTCAGCCACTTTCTGAGCCTCGTCAACAGTGCGTAGACGGGCTGAAATGGTCAGCGGGCACATCATAGCACACGTCAAGGCAGCTATAATCTTGGTCGCTGAAATTGGTTGGGAAAAAGAAATCATAATATGTTAGTTTAAAAATCGAAAATTACAAAGTTAACGAACAATCTCACATCTGCAAGTTTTGAGTCAGGAGGAGGAGAAGATATTTTGAGAATGTAACCATATGTAGCAGGAAGTTTGAAAATAAAACTTAGGGAGGATAATATTGAATAA
>CAMWTL010000074.1 GCA_947177145.1 uncultured Porphyromonadaceae bacterium | reverse complement strand
TGGTGCAAAGTTAATACATTATTTTGTATTCTCCAAAAACTTGCCCAACTTATTTATGTAAAATAATTTTTGTGATTTATTATGAGCTTGATTGTTAAGTCTTACCATTCAAAGCCTACAGATACACCTAAGGAATTGAGCGTGATGCTGCGCGTCCACGAACTCCAATAGTTAGAAGTGAGGAGTTTGTAATTGATACCGATATCGAATGCCTGTCTCGGGTTATTCTTATTGGTAGGGATACGTAGTCCTATAGAGGGGCGCAGGTAGAAATACTGTTGATTGGTAAGGTAGCCGTTGCCAATTTCTATATATTTCTTGCTTAGGAGGAAGGAGCAACCTAACTTGAGGTCAATGAAAAATGATGTGGATGTTGGGCTGCCGAGCGTAGCGCGGAAGTCGGTGAAGAGGGGCATCATCACAGCCGTCTTTGTGGAGGAATGATTGGTATTGAAACCTGAGTTGGATTCCCAGCCGGTGCCCCATTGGTTGTCGTGATGAGCGGAGATCACGTCAACACCGAGACCGACACCCATATAGAACCAAGAAGCGTAGCTATAGCCTTGCGAGGTGTTGAACTCGAAGAAATCGGCGTTGTATTTGCCCAAAGTCCGGTCGTAGCCGGCTTCGATAAAGCCCTTATAGCGTCCGGAGCCGGAAAGGGCAGGGCTGAGAAGCTGTGGAAGTCGGTTGGCAATCTCATAATACTGGGCGGAAACAGACGGTGTTGACACTAAGCCTGTCACGAATATGACGATAGCCGAAAGTAAGGTCTTGATTCTCATAATTGTCGATTTGTGTGTTTAATTGTGGAAGTATTTTATGCTTAAAACATATGTCACACTTGAATAGTTGTGTGATTTGTTAAATTTAGTTATAACAAACCGTCAAAAACCGCATAAATCAAATAACTTTATTAATTTTGATACCGAAACAACACATTGAATAGGCTGTGCCTATTCAATTATTAACCAAACTCCATCATTTCTAAGCAAATGGCATATAAACCACCCATCGACGAGAAAGAGCTTGTGAAGCAGCTTCACAATCCGAAGACAGCTCCTGATGCCTTCAATGTGCTTTTGAAGACCTATTCACAGCCGGTGTACTGGCAGATTAGAAAGATGGTGATGAACCACGACGATGCCAATGACCTTGTGCAGAACGTGTTTTTAAAGGCTTGGAACAATCTCCACAACTTCAGGGGAGATGCCAAACTTTCGACGTGGCTCTTTAAAATCGCTATCAACGAGTCGATTAATTTCATTAACAAGGAGAAGCAGCGTCTGCAGCTCACTGAGGATGCCGACGAATCGTTTCTTCTTAACAGTATCGAGGCGGATCCTTTCTTCGATGGCGACGCTTTGCAGAAGGAACTCCTCGCCGCTATAGCCAAGCTTCCGGAGAAGCAGAAGCTGGTGTTTAATATGCGTTATTACGACGAGATGAAATATGAGGAGATGTCGGAGATTCTGGGTACATCTGTGGGAGCTTTGAAAGCCAGCTATCACCATGCAGTAAAAAAAGTGACTGAAGCACTCCTCGGGGAGTAGGTTTTTTTGATAAAATGATTAAACCTACGCCACTTACGTATGTCAATTAAGAAAAAAGATTCAAAATGCGACACGAAGATCAACTTAAAGATAAATATGGGACGGATCCCGGTCTCCGGGTTCCTGACGGATATTTTGAGGAACTCAACCTCAAGATAATGGAGTCGCTTCCGGCATATCCGGAGGCTCCCCGCACAGTGGATATGTCGCTTTGGCAAAAGATAAAGCCCTATGTCTATCTGGCAGCGATGTTTGCCGGAATATGGATGATGATGAAGGTGTTTCACACGGTGTCTACCTCAGAGTCGCTTAATCTTGACAATCCCCCTGCAGCGATAGCTCAGGCTATGGCGACTGCCACAGACGAGGCTCTTCCTTATTTCACCACTGCCAACGACTATGCCCTTGAAGAGGAGATGACTCAGACATATAGCTCCATAGAGGAGTTTGAAGCCGATTTCGGCTATGATTTCAAGCCTCAATATGCGAGTTTGTAAAGAATAGATATCTATTTCAATAATATGGTTGTATGAAAATTTTTGCGCTATGACAAAACATTTACTTCTAATCCTGGTCTTAATCATAGGCTGTTGTAGCCCTTCCTTTGCCCAGAAACACGACGGCAAGAAAGGGGAGAATATGATGAAGGAGTTGCGTGAATTTAAAGTGAAATTCATTGCCCAGGAGATTGACCTTAAAGAAGACCAGAAAGCCCGCTTTGTCGAACTTTATAATGAGATGTGCGATAAGCGGGTGGATGCTATGCGTGATGCCTGGAAGATGGAACGTGAGCTTAAGAAGAACAAGGATGCCACGGAAGCAGACTATCAGGCTGTCACCGACGCTATGACAAAGGCTAAGGCAAAGGATGCCGCCATAGAGAAGGACTATGACGAGCAGTTTGCCAAGTTTTTGACACAGAAACAGATATTTAAAATGAAAGAGGCAGAGAACGAATTTCGTAAGAAAATGTCTGAGATGCGTCATAAGCACGGAAAGAAAGGCAACAAATAATATTATTGAATATGATGAAACGTAATTTCCTATCATATCTCAAAAAGGCTGCCTTCGGAGCAGTCTTTTTGTTTTCTGTTATCTCTATGTCTTTAATATCTTATGCCGGACCCTCATCGAATGTGCCGGATTTCGCTTTTCCTGAGAAAGTGGAGAAAGATGCCGACATTGCGCTGAAGAGCGCGTTGTCGCAGGGTAACGATGTGGCTGCCTTGAAGGCTGTCGTGCAGCTGATAGCCGCCCGTAATTTAGTGTCGGCATCCACTGTCAACGCCAATGCTACATTGCTTGATTCTGTGTCGGGTTGTCTGAAGGCGCCTTATTCTCAGCTGGCAGACCTTTTGGAGGCGACCATATATGCCCAATTATACCAGGTGAGTCCATGGCAGTATAATAACCGCACACTTCCTCTTGATTCTTATCCTGAGGATCCTTTGGCATGGAGCGGCGACCTGTTTGCCAAGAAGGTATTGTCGTTGGTGGACAAGGCTACTGCCGATATGGCTGCGGCAAAGGGAGTGTCGATAACGGAGATTCAGCCGCTGCTTGTGAATTATGAGTATGCGGAGAAGGCAGATATGAGCGTCTGCGACTTCATAGTGGCTAAGAGCTGCTCCCTACTTGAGACCTTCGGCTCTGCTCAGGCTCAGACGGTGATACCTTTCTATGGTAAGACTGAGAAAGTTGCTGCCAATGTCAGGGAAGCGTGTGGCTTGAAACGCTCCGTTTTGGTTGATAGCCTTTATGAGTGGCGAGCTTCTGAAAATAATATGGCTGCCAAAGTATGGGCAATTAAGCTTAAGGGTGAGACTCTTCCATATAATGAGCAGGTACAGTTCTTTAAAGAATGGATTGACCGTTTGCCTGACACGTCGGAGAGCGGTTTGCTTATCCATTCATATTACGACTTGACATACCATGATGAATCGTTTGGCGCAGATCATAAGAGGAAGCTATATGATATGCTTACTGCATATCTTGATAAATTCCCTAAATCTGATTTCTCCTCTGCAATAAAGTATGATTTGGCACAGCTTACACGTAAGACGGCTTCTTTGGAGTTGCCTTCGGTAGCTTTGTCAACTCAGCTAATAAAGGGCAAGCTGACAGCAAATAATATCAATACGGCTTATGTGCTGCTTTATAGTGTGCCGGAAAGCATCGTACCGATGAATTCCCTGAATGTTAAGGAATTTCCGGCAAAGGCTAAATTTATCAAGGCTATTAAATTGGATGTGGATGGCAGTGTGCCGTTTACTTCGGATAAGGAATTTGAATTGCCTAAGCTCGCTCCGGGTTACTATGTGGCATTGCCCTCTGCTAAGTCTACCTTATCATCGAATTGGAAAAACGAGGTGGAGAGATGGTCATTGAATGTCGTTAATGTCACTGACATTGCTGTAGTCACTTCAAACAATTCCCGGCAGAAGAACAGCGGGAAGATATACGTGGTGGATGCTGCTACGCAGCGTCCGTTGCCCGGCGCAGAGGTAAGAGTCTATCCTGATAACAGGGTTAAGAATCCCATTAAGACTTTGGTTACGGATAAGGAGGGTAGCATTGATGCGCCGGAAGGTTTTTTGAGAATTAGAGTGTCAGACGGTAAGAGCGTGGTTTGGCAATCGTCGGATATATACTATAATGAGTCACGTAAGGAAGAATCGAAGTCAGCACGTGTGCTTACCGATTTGTCGATTTATAAGCCGGGCGATATGGTACAGTTTTCCGTAGTGGCATGGAGCCGGATGGGTCATACCAATAAATTACTCGGTGACACTCCATTGAAGATTATTTTCCGTGACGCCAATTGGAATGCCATCACTACAGATACACTGACCACTGATAAATTCGGACGAGCAAACGGTAAGTTTACCATTCCCAAAGAGGGTTTGCTTGGTCGCTACAGTATTTCTGTGGCTGAGATCGGCTCAAAAGAGAATGAGTTCGGTTCACAAGGATTTGAGGTGGCAGAATACAAGACGCCTACTTTCTTTGTAACGGTTGCTTCTGATTCGGAGAAGACATATGAACCGGGAGAAACCGTGAAATTCACAGGTGAAGTCAAGACATATTCCGGCATGACATTGGGTGACTCTCAGGTTAACTATACGGTAGAGTGGCATCAGTGGTGGCGATGGTGGAGTTCAGGAGTGGATTATGCCACATATAGCGGCACGGCTACTATCGGCAGCGATGGTAAGTTTGAGATTGAGTTGCCTACAGATAAACTGAAAGGCACACCGTTTGAACGCGGTATTTTCACTCTGACTGCAACTGCCACATCTCCTGCAGGTGAAACTCAAACTTCTTCTCCTCTCAGATTCGCTTTGGGAGATGGCTTCTCTGTGCGTCCCGAAATCAGAGATGAGAATATGAAAATTAGCGGTGACTCTATTCGATTGAATGTGCCTGTCTATGATATATTGGATCATCCCGTGGTGAAAGATGTGGATTATGCAGTAGTAAATGTGGAGACAGGTAAAGAGCTGTTGAAGGGCAGTTTCCAGAGTCCGGTGTTGAAAATCCCGGCGGTGAATATGCCCTCGGGCAAGTATAAATTCCAATTTAACCTTCCTACCGACACAATTACTACCGATACAGAGTTAGTTTTATGGCGAGAGAGTGACAAGACTCCTCCCTATGCTACACCTCTATGGCTAACTGAGACGCAGATAGTCGTGCCTCAGACTGCTAAGTCGGTGGAGGTGAAAGTAGGCAGCGGATATGCCGACAGCTGGCTTCTCTGTCAGATTTCTGATGAAGAGCGTATTATAGAGCGTAAATGGGTAGCTGTTAACGGTGAGAATATCAATGTAAAAGTTGATGCTCCTCAAAGTGATTCGCGTCGTTGGGTCAGCTTTATAGGAATGCATGACCATGACAGTAAGATGTCTACTGTAATGTTAGTGCCTGAGCAGGCTACCCGCAAGATGGAGGTGAAGACTGTCTCTTTCCGCGATAAGATCTCTGCGGGCGACAAGGAGACTTGGACGTTCTCTTTCAAAGTAGCTGACGATGCTCAGAAGGGTATACCGGCAATGGCAGTTATGAGCAACAAGGCTCTGGATATACTTGCTCCTTTCAATTGGAATTTCACACTTGGTGGTGATGCTTGGTATAATGCAGCGCGACTGATGTCATCACATCCTTACAATCGTATGGTGACAGCCGCTTTCTCTGTGATGCCAAGGTATAGTATGCCGAATGTGTCGATGCCGAATTGGGAAACATATAACCAGCTTTTGGCAGGTGCCTCACATTATGGTGGGGTGATGGTGCGCGGTATGCGGAAAATGGCTATGAGCCGTAGTGATGTCGACGGTGTTGAATATGCTGAGGCGGAAGTCTCCAATGAGGTATTCAATGCAGTGGAACAGGGGGCTCCTATACCGATGGCTAATATGATGACTCTGAAAGAGGAGAAGGTAATGGCGGCAGAGGCGCAGGATGCTGTTGTAGAGGAGGCAGCCACTACTGCCGGAGCTGCTGATAATGGTGCGGGCAGCGTCAAGAAGGAGGAGCCTCGTCCGGTGGATATGCCTTTGGCATTCTTTATGCCGTCATTGTGGAGCGATGCGGAGGGTAATGTGAATGTGGAGTTTGTCACCCCCAATTTCAACACCACGTGGAAGTTCCAGATTATGGGCTATAATGAGGAGCTACTGTCTGCCGGCACTGTGCTTGAGGCTGTGGCTTCAAAGCCGGTAATGGTACAGGTTAATCCTCCTCGTTATTTGCGCACCGGTGATAAGGCTACTATCTCTGCACTCCTCTTTAATAACTCTCCGGAGAATCAGATGCTCCACGGCGAGATAATAGTGTTCAACCCTCTCACGGGAGAGACGATCACTTCCAAGCATTTAGGTGCTGAATCGACCACACCCGGTGCAAACCGTGTTATGACAGTTGACTTCACCGCGCCTTCAGATTTGACAGCTTTGGGCATACGTGCATATGCTTATGGTGGTGACTTTACCGATGGTGAGCAAACACTTATCCCCATCTTGCCCGCCTCAACACCCGTTGTGGAATCTACCCAGTTCTATCTCGGCAATGACGAACATTCATTTACACAGAAACTGCCTAAATTCCGTAAGGAAGCGTCGCTTACCTTGAAATACTGCAACAATCCGGTTTGGGAATGTGTGTTGGCGCTTCCTGCCATCTCAACTCCTGATTCCAAGAATGTGCTTTCACTCAGCCGTGCCCTTTACGCCAACGGTATGGCGAAGGGTATAATGGATAAATATCCGTCGGTAAAGAGCGGCTTGGAGAAGGTGTTTGAGGCAAAAGAGGGAGCGGGTAAGATGACTCTTACATCTAATCTTCAGAAGGATTCTTTGTTGAAGACAGTTGCATTAATCAACACTCCTTGGGTCAACAACGCCTCTTCGGAGACAATGCGTATGGAGAGTCTCAACGAACTTCTTGATGCCAAACGTCTTGGCAATGCGTTGACAACCATTCAGGAGCAACTGAAGAATCTACAGAATAGCGACGGCGGTTGGAGCTGGTGTGAGGGTATGAGATCATCGGAATATATGACTTCAAGAGTGCTTGAGGATATTGCCGCTTTGCAGACCTATGGCGTGGCTCTCGGCACGAAGTCGATGACCGCTAAGGCTATCGCTTACTGCGACAAGGAACTATATGATGATTATGTGAAGAATAAGAAGCAGTTCTCAACACTTTCGATGCTTCGCTACCTCTATGTACGCAGTGCCTTTGACAAGGGTGATGGCAAGTCAGGTTTTGCCACTTTGAAGCGTGAGGCTCTTAAAGCCATCAACTCCGATTGGAAGGATTTCTCAGTATATGATAAGGCTACCGCTGCATTGCTCCTCAATCGTGCTCCCGGCTATGAGAAAACTGCGAGAGTGATTTTGGAATCCCTGCGCCAGTTGGCAAGCAAGAGCGAGACGAAGGGTTGGTGGTATGACAATCTTTCCGGTGGCTGGACCGGTATGCCCAAGCTCACTACTACTGCCCGAGTATTGGAGGCGTTTGCTGAGATTGAGCCGAATTCGGAAGCGGTGGACGGTCTGCGTCAATGGCTTGTGCTTCAGAAGGAGACCGAGGATTGGGGTGGCAATTCCTACACGGCAGGTGTGATTAGTTCGATACTCAATTCCGGCACCGACTGGACTGATACTTCTGCCATGCCTGTAGTAAAACTTGACGGTAAGACAATTGACATTGCAGGAAGCCAGATGCTTACCGGCATTATTACCGTGCAGCTTGACAATAAACAGGCTTCGGGCAAGGCTCTTTCAATAGAGAAGAGCAATGCCGGTCCGGCGTGGGGCGGTGTCATAAGCCAGTATATAGCTCCGATGAGTGAAGTGAAGGCTGAGAGCAGTGAGAATCTGAAGATTGAGAAGCAACTTCTGTTACTGACTGAGGGAGCCGATGGCAGATCTACGCAGAATATTAATCTGTCGGGTAAGACAGCCTTGAAGGTAGGTGATAAGGTGCGTGTAACCCTCACTCTGACTTGTGACAAGGATATGGATTATGTAGCAGTGATAGATGAGCGGTCAGCTTGTCTGGAGCCTGTGGATCAGATCTCAAGTTACAGCGTGGCAGATGGACTGGGTGCATATCGTGAAGTGCGTGACACGAAGACAAGCTTCTTTATCGGTTATCTGCCGAAAGGTGTAAATGTGATAAGCTATGATTGCTACGTTGACCGCGACGGCACATATGCTCTTGGAATAGCTTCTGCCCAGAGCCAGTATTCACCGTTACAGGCTGCTCATTCAGCAGGTGGTGAGGTAAGGGTTTCAGCTTCGGAGTGATTAGTATTCACTTTTGGGTGATTTAATGAAGTGACTATAAAATGAACTGCGCTCCCAAAGTTTTATGTCTGACTTTGGGAGCGCAGTTCATTTTGTATTTTTCAGTTCTGAGTCAAACGATTTTTTCAGTTTTGAAACCGGTTTATTCAGTTCTGAGTTAACCAAGGTCAATTTTCAGTCCCTCTTTATTGAGAATTACATTCGGGAAGATTTCGGATGCCTCTTTTGCAAACAGGCTGTCGTCGTTATAGCGTGACGAATAATGTCCTGTGAGTAGTCGCTTTGCTCCGGCATCACGTGCCACCATTGCGGCTTGTCGGGCGGTGGAGTGTCCTCTTGGAGCTGCCATTGCTGCATGGTCTTCGAGGTAGGTGGTTTCGTGAAAAAGGAGATCGACGGGACCGATTTTCTCTGCCAATTCAGGCATATACATAGTATCGCTCATATGGGCATATGATAGCGAAGGGGTAGGGTCGTTGGTAAGCACACTGTTTGGCACTACTGTACCGTCAGGACGTATAAAGTCCATTCCCTCTTTGAGGCTATTCATCATATAATGCGGTACCTCGTGGAATTTGGTCATCTCAGAATTGATATGCCGAAGATTCGGTTTCTCCTCGAATACAAAGCCCACGGTGTCTACGCGATGTTTCAGAGGAATAGTACGCACGGTAAGCGACTTTGTTTCCAAAATCACCGCTTCCTCCGGTTTTATCACGTTGAATTTGATGTCAAATGGAGTATCTCGATTGAAGTAGTTGAAGATAGCAGAGAGCTGTTTTTTCCCCTCTTCGAAAGTATGAATGGTTATGTCGCCACCGTTCCCTCCGAGAGCGAGAGTACCCATCAGTCCGGGGAGACCGAACACGTGGTCGCCGTGGAGGTGGGTCAGGAATATGTGGCGCAGACGGGTAAACGGGAGACGCTGACGCATCATGCCGAGCTGCGCACCCTCGCCGCAATCAACCATATAGAGACTTCCACGGTGATTGATTACCGTAGATGATGGCTGATGTCGCAGCGAGGGGCGGGCAGAGCCGCATCCGATTGTATGGATTGTGAAATTCAATATTTGAGGTTTTCTATTTGATAATCTTTAGCAAGACCACCGGCTCCGGTTTCCTTGTAGAGAGAGGGGAGATCGTGACCGGTCTCTTTCATCACCTTCACCAGTTTGTCGAAGCTTACGCGGTGGTGACCGTCGGAGAATGTTGAATATATGTTGGCATCGAGGGCGCGGGCTGCTGCATAGGCATTGCGCTCGATGCAGGGTATCTGCACAAGACCGCACACAGGGTCACAGGTCATACCAAGATGGTGTTCAAGACCCATCTCAGCCGCATACTCTATCTGGGCAGGTGTGCCGCCGAAGAGTTGGCAAGCTGCTCCCGCTGCCATTGCACAGGCTACACCGACCTCACCCTGGCAACCTACATCGGCACCGGAAATGCTGGCGTTATGTTTGACGACGTTGCCGATAAGTCCTGCGGTGGCGAGTGCATGAGTCATTTCAAGATCGGAGAAGTGACGAGATTTCCAAAGGTGGTAGAGCACGGCAGGAAGCACACCGCAACTTCCACAGGTGGGAGCGGTGACTATCATACCACCCGAGGCGTTCTCTTCGCTCACCGCAAGCGCGTAGGAGAACACAAGACCGCGTGAACGGAGATTGTCGCGATAGCCTTCAGCACGCATATAGTAAGCACGTGCTTTACGACGCAAGTTGAGCGGACCCGGAAGACGGCCGTCGGTGGCAAGACCACGCTCCACAGCATTCCTCATCGTGTTCCAGACTTCGAGGAGGAAGTCGTTTATCTCTTTCCCTTCGCATTGGTCCACATACTCCCAATAGCAGCGGCCGCTACGCTCGCAATAGTCCATTATCTCAGAAAGGGTATTCTTTGTATATACTTTGTCGCCCCCCTCTTTTTCAAGTCCTTCCCCTTCTATGGCACCGCCTCCGACACTGTAGACGGTCCATTCGTCGAGGGTCTTACCCTCGGCATCGAGAGCGCGGAACAACATTCCGTTGGGATGATAGGGGAGGAACACTTCCGGTTTCCAGATAAGTTTCACGGGGTGTCCGGATTTCTCCAGAGTGTCAAGGATAGCCACGTCAGTCATATGGCCCTTGCCCGTAGCTGCGAGACTTCCGTAAAGTTCAACTTCAAACGCCTCAGCCTCAGGATGGCGGCTAAGGAAATGCTCGGCAGCCTTACGCGGGCCCATAGTGTGGCTTGAAGAGGGTCCGGTGCCGATTCTATAGATTTCTTTAATCGATTTCATGGTGAGTTGGTTTTGACACTGCAAAATTAATGCTTACCGTCGGATTTCACCCAATTTTCAGCAAATTTTTACTACAAATCATCATTAGTTCGGAGAAAAACTGAGTTTACCAACATTTAATTGTCTTTTTCCGCTACCTGTGATTTTGGATTAGCTTTTCAGTGTCAAAATAACGTTGGAATAATTGATTAGCCAAGTATTTTTGCACCCATTAGTGGTATTGTCAAAAAATTCATTTTATGGCATCTGTAAAAGTAAAATTCCGTCCTTCGACTGTCTCTGATCATGAGGGCACAATCTATTATCAAATTATTCACGAGAGAAAACAGCGACAGCTTTTTTCCAATTACCATATTTTCCCTAATGATTGGGATGAGAGGCGTTCAAAAGTAAAAGTTCCTCGGTTGGGTGACCGTATAACGTTTCTTCTTTCAATTCGTGAACGTATACGCTGGGATGTGGAACGGCTGACAAAGATTATTCGTAGTTTAGAGGACGCTGGATTTGACTATACAGTAGGGGATGTGGTTGATGAGTTCAACCGATATACTAAGGAGTATTCCGTATTTAATTTTATGGAAAGCATGATTGTAGAGCTAAGACAAAACGGCAAAATCCGCACTTCGGAAACATATAGGGCAGCACTCAACAGTTTCAAGAAGTTTCGAGATGGTGAGGACATAATGCTTGATTGCCTTAATTCAAAACTTATGGTGGCGTACGAAGCTTGGCAAAAGAGTAGGGGTATCAGTGCTAATACAATCTCTTTCTATATGAGGATACTTAGAGCAGCTTATCATCGAGCAGTTGAAGAGGAGATAACTGAAAACCGTTATCCATTCCGACACGTGTATACCGGTATAGATAAAACTGTGAAACGCGCTCTCCCTTTAGTAACTATCAAAAAGATAAAGGCATTAGACTTGTCTCTATTTCCTGAGCTTGATTATGCCCGGGATATGTTTATGTTGAGTTTTATGCTAAGAGGAATGAGTTTTATAGATATGGTTTATCTGCGTAAAGTAGATTTAACCGATGGTCACATCACTTACCGTAGACGCAAGACAGGTCAGCAACTTACCATCAAGTGGACAAAGGAGATGCAAAGGGTGGTTGATAAATATCCTGAGAATGACAGTGAATACCTTTTGCCCATTGTGCAAAGTGCCAAGGCAAATGAACGAAACGTCTATCGTAACATAGGGTATAACATCAACCAAAATTTGAAAAAAGTAGCTGAAAAAGCCGGTATAACTATATCGTTGACGTTATATGTTGCTCGGCATAGTTGGGCTTCCATTGCCAAAGCACAGGGTGTGCCTTTATCAGTGATTAGTGAAGGCATGGGTCATGATTCGGAAACTACCACCCAAATTTATCTTGCCTCCCTCGAGTCCTCAACCGTAGATGAAGCCAACAGCATGATCTTAAAAAGCCTTGACTGATAAATTGCCCCCGCTGATTTATAAAACTCGAATTCGTATAACGCATCTTTAATACTTTTAAAGTTTGTACGATATTTAATTTGTAAGATGATTGAAAATAAATTAAAGCCTCGGAATCCTTATAATTCTGAGGCTTAATTTTGTTTAGCTTTTATCCAAATCTCTTGGTTAGAGATACTAATT
>CAMWTL010000073.1 GCA_947177145.1 uncultured Porphyromonadaceae bacterium | reverse complement strand
TATTGGCAGGTCTGCGCGATGCTTGGCTATACACCGATAACGATAAGGCTAAAGATCTGTTCCGCAAACTCTCCGATTGGAGTGTGAATGTGGTGAAAAACCTCAGTGATAGCCAGATGAATGATGTGCTTGGTTGGGAACACGGCGGTATGAACGAAACACTTATTGATGCCTACCGTCTATTCGGTGACAGCAAGTATCTTGACGCAGCCAAGAAATATAGCCATAAGCACGAACTCAACGGTATGCAGGGCGCTGCCGGTAGTTATTCAACCAGCTTCCTCAACGGTCAGCACGCCAATACACAGGTACCCAAGTTCATCGGTTTTGAGAGAATCTACCAGGAAGCTCCCGAAAATACGTCTTATCGTAGTGCCGCACATAACTTCTGGGACGATGTTGCTAATCACCGCACTGTCTGTATAGGTGGCAACAGTGTGTCGGAGCATTTTCTTCCCCAAGACCGCTGCCGTGAGTATATTACTAATCTTGAAGGTCCCGAAACCTGTAACTCCAATAATATGCTCAAGCTGTCGGAGGACCTTTTCGACGAGACGCACGATGCCCGATATGCCGACTTCTACGAATCAACTATGTGGAACCACATATTATCCACCCAAGATCCGGAGACAGGGGGCTATGTCTATTTCACCTCCCTGCGCCCCCAGAGTTACCGCATATATTCGCAGGTAAATCAGGGTATGTGGTGCTGTGTGGGCACTGGTATGGAGAATCATTCCAAATACGGACATTTCATCTTCACTCACTCTACCGATAATTCAACTCTATACGTCAACCTTTTCACTGCCTGTGAGCTGAAATCAGACCACTTCGGTCTGAAACAGGAAACCGGCTTTCCTTATGAACCGCAGACACGCCTCACGCTGACCAAGGGAGGTAAGTTTGCCTTAGCCATCCGTTATCCCCACTGGGTGACCGAAGGATTTTCTATCAGTGTCAATGGTGAGAAGCAGAACGTGGAGGTAGAGAAAGAGAAGGCATCATATGTAACGGTGGAGCGTGACTGGAATCCGGGTGACGTAGTGACTGTTGATTTACCTATGGAACTGAGATACGAGGAGTGTCCGAACTATCCCGATTACATCGCTTTCAAGTATGGCCCGGTATTATTGGCTGCACGTACCACTGCGGCATCGCCTGAGGAAGCGGACGCTACTGGTCTTATATTCGAAAAGCTACAGAATGAATATGCAGGCGAAGGACGTATGGATCACTCTCCCGGTGTTCGTGCCAATGTGAAGGCTCTCTCCTCAGCTCCCCTTCTTATAGGGAAGCGCGACGAGGTGCTAAAGCGTATCAGTCTTAAAGATGCCGACAAACTGCTCTTCACCATCGATGCCTCAACTGATGAACTCGATACCGACTGGACTACCCTCACCCTTGAACCTTTCTTCGGCATACATCACGCCCGCTACTCCTGCTACTGGTATCAGCAGACCGCCGAGGCTTACCAAGAGAGCGATATGGGCAAAGCGGATGCGGAAGCAAAGGCATTGGCAGAGCGTACGATTGACTTTGTAGCTACCGGTGAACAGCAGAGCGAAGCCGGTCACGAGGCAAATTACAGCATCGGCTCTACCTCCGGACAGTATAACGGTGAGTTCTATCGTGATGCTACCCCGGGCGGATATATTGAATACCGTCTCTATAATCCTGACGGTGAGACGGAGACATTAGCGGTGATGTGTCGCTTTACCACAGCCGACCGTGGCAGAAAAGGGGTAATTACTGTTGATGGCACTACAATCGCTGATTTCACCGTGCCTGACACCTATGCAGATGCAGAGGATAATGGTTTCTACAATATCGAATATCCGATACCTACGGAGCTTATGAAAGATGAGGATGGTAACGCCAAAAGCAGTATTCTCTTCCGCATCTCTTCTTCCTCAACCCTTTGCCCCGGACTCTACTATCTCCGCTTGGTGCGCGACTACGATGACCATATGTATAAGTTTGTGGCAACAGAGTGGACCACAGGCGACAGTTGGCGTGTAACCAAGGATAAGTTTGAGTATTTTGATGACAACACCTTTACTGTCAATGCCGGTACTGGTGATAACAATGTGTGCCTTATGCTTGACTATAATTCCTGCCGATACAATGTGAGTGGAGCCGACCGTCTTTTGGTAGTGAAAGGAGATAATCTTAGCACTGCGCCGGGCAAGTCATTTTTATGGTGGCTCAACGGCGTCAACCGTGGCACAAGCGTAGCTCCGACCTCAGTTGAGACAGCTTCCGACGGCGACGTGGTTATAGCCTGGAATCTCTCCAAGTCAGGCATCGACGATAACTGCAAGGGTGATATTTACAGCATTTGTGCCGGTCAGACTATCTTCGGACTGACATCGACTACAGGCACCTCACGTATAAGTTATGTGGGTTTTCTCCCTTCGGTCAATGATATTCCTGCCGGAATTGATAACGTGGTTGCCGACGGCAAACTGACCCCTGACAGCATAGTTGAAATCTATTCACTCGACGGTAAATGTGTCAGCAAAGGCACTACCCTATCGGTAGCCCGAAGCACCCTGCCACACGGCATATATATCATAGGAGGTACAAAAGTACTTCTCTAACCTCTACCGATTCATTTAAACACAAGGCTGGCATCCGTATTATGGATGTCAGCCTTTTAACTTTCACACATTGACAATATTCACTTTGCGTAATCTATCACATTATCTCCAACACCAACGAATTATTAAATTCTTGTCATAAGTAGGTTTAGTATCTGAAAATTGCTCAATGTATGCGTAGTTTGTCAGAACGGAACAGGAGATTCAAAACAGTAGTGTTTGCCATCTATGGGGAAAGTGAACCCTATCTTTTGGGCGTGGAGGTGGAGACGCTGTGTGGTATTTTTACCGGAGAGAGAGTGTGTGTAATGTGTGCCGTAGAGGCGGTCGCCTACGATTGGCATACCGAGTCCAAGGTCTGAGGCTGCGTGTACACGCAGTTGGTGAGTACGACCTGTGAGGGGATGGAATATTATGCGGCTGTGTTTTTCCTTCGCCTGACCTCTAAAATGACCTTCCTCCGTAGGGGGTATGAATTCGTAGTCTGTCACCGCTTCTTTACCACTGTCAAAGTCTACACGCTGACGGGGACGATCAAGCCAATCAGGAGAAATAGGCAGCTCTATACGTCCTTGCCGAGGGATACCATTTGATTTGCAATCACCTTCTAATTCGGCAATATAGGTCTTCTTCACTTTACGAGTGGCAAAAAGTCTTTGCATCACCTTGAATGGTAAGTGCCCAAAGGTGGCTATGAGCAAACCGGATGTATCTTGGTCAAGACGGTGAGCCACTTTGACAAGTTTATCTGAGCCATATTTGGCTTCGAGCCATTGCTGTACGGAAATTGCTACGCCTTTACCGGGAACGGAGAGCATACCGGAGGGTTTGTTGACTACACAAAACCACTGGTTCACGTATATGATTTCCGGGGTGTACGTCTTAGTGAGTCGTCCATCAATGCTTAGAGGGGGTTCAACAGAAAGACCTTGAAGCATCCAACTGAGTACAGGAAGGCATTTGCCACGACAAGCCGGATAATGCTCGCCGTGTCTCCGCACCTCTCCGCCTTTGGGTTTGCCATACCAGTATTCAGCCATAGCTATCGGACGCCAACCTTGCAGATACGCAGCTTGTAACAGTTTCGGAGCACAGCACTCACCGGCTCCGGACGGTGATATTTTCGTAGGGGTATCAGAGAAAATATCGCTCAAACTTTTGCTCTCACCACGTGCATTAAGTAGTTTGAAATTGGTGAACAGCCAGTTCTGCAGATCCTCAGAATCAGAACGCCTTTTCTCTTTCATAGCTTCAAGATGAACCTGAGCGTTCTTCAGATCATCAGCAAAGGGTGCAAGTGCGGCAGCCGCCCTCTTTTTAAGACGGCGGAGTTCAGCTTTCTCAAATTGGCTTTGGCGTATCATAGCAGCCATTTCAGCCTCATCGGCAGTCCCTGACTCTCTTTTGGCGTCTCTTTCCAATTTTGACGAGCGACAATTTTCCTGATATGTCGATACCTCAGCATCCAATCTCCTCTTAATCTCCTCATATTTCTGCCTTGCCTTTGTTAAAGTACCCTCTTCGAATAGAGCTATCTCCCTATTCTGACGGGAAATGTCCGCTTCCTTTGTTTTGAAATAACCGTCAGGCTGGAGGTAGTCGAAAACCGGACCCACAAACCCTTGATGATAGAAACCTTCGGTGCCCAATTGTCCGGAGAAAGCATAAAGTGTATGACGTTCTCCACAGCTGTCAATTGCAACAAGGACACCGAGCATTTTTCCTGCCTCAAGTTCACGGCAGAAATTCACATCCTCTGGTCGGCTGCTTCTTTTCAGCGTCTCCAAGCCGGCAAGCAATTTTTGAAATGCCCCTTCACAGTCGGCATCGGGGACATAATCAAACGGATTATTCATAATCAGATAAGTTTGTAGGTATGAGCTAATAAAGAAAACCCAAAATCCACATAGGAATCCGATTCCCAAATCCGGTTTCCTCGTCGTCTACCACGACAAAGCTGTTCGGTATATCAGCTATCTGTTTAAATGATTTTGATTTTCCCCCGACTTCTAACAGATATTTCTCATCCACTAAAAAATCACCTGTCGGAGGTTCCGTCAATTTATGTTTAGGGGCAAGCATCGAGGCTACAAAAGTTTCACGTACCGTTCCGATTTCGTTCAGAGAACTCAAAGCAGCCAGTATATCCGTATTGTTGAACAGCACTTTGCCTGGTTTAGCAACTGATTTAGGGGATTTCCACCCACTATAGAGACATCTTACTATAGCCCCTTTATCAAGAAGCTCAAACATTTTGATTATGGTATTACGAGAAACCTCAATTTTCTTACTGAGAGACTGAACATTCAATGTAAATGGAGTTTCCGTTGACATCACATATAGGAGCCGGCTCAGTTTGTGCAGAGTTTCATACTCCACTTTTTCCAAGTCGGGGATGTCCCGATTAATCGTTGTGTCAAAAGATGTGTTCCACCGTGATTGTAGTGCCAGTCAGCTAAATCAATTATTCGGTTGGAAGAAAACCATAGATTATCGCAAGAGGCATACAATGCACTTCCTGAAGGACCGAAAACAGCTTTAATATGCTGTCTTAGCATAGTTGTCTTTCCTACACCTCGTGCTCCTTTTATCATTATAAGCCTATCATCCCAATTAATTTGATTATACAAATAACGAAAAGTCGTCATCTGTACAGTATTGATAAGCCTTTGAGAAGTTCTAATAAGAGTTTCCATTGTTGTTTTTCGCAAAATTAATAAATTTGCTCTCCCCGCACAACACTTTAACGTAAAAATGCTCTCCAGAGAGAGCATTTTTACGTTAAAGAAACCTCTTTTTTATTCTCATATTCTATCAGCAATAGGTTACAACTACTTGGTATATAAGTAGTGTTTATCATAGTCTTTACCAACGAATTCCTTTTGGCAAAATCACTTTATAACACATCCCTATAAATCAAAGTATTGTAAAACATTACCTCTCCAGAACAAGTTAAAGAGGTGTCATAAAATTAGTTAAAATTTAACTACACAGATACTTTTTAGTGCAATGCTTGTTGATAAGGTAGCAGTATCAACAACACACCATTATTAATCTTAATTAAAATATGAGCAACATGAAAAAGATGAATGCCTTCTCCGTGCTGCTTCGTAAACTGATAGGTCGCAGCAAATTGACAGCAGATAATTCTGTAGTGACAAACTTCGATTTGAACCGCTTTTTAGGGAGCTGGTATGAAATTGCGCGTTTCGACCATATATTTGAACGTGGTATGGAAAATACCAAAGCTCTTTACACCCTGCGTAAAGATGGAAAGGTTGATGTGTTAAACACAGGTTTGAAAAATGGGAAACAATCCGAAGCAAAGGGGGTTGCCAAGCGCACTGACACTCCGGCTCTGCTTCGCGTTTCGTTTTGGGGACCTTTCTACTCCGACTACCGCATTATACTGATAGAAGAGGACTATAAATATGCACTCGTAGGAAGCGGAAGTAACGATTACCTTTGGATTTTAGCTCGCACTCTACAAATCTCCGATGAAATAAAAAATAAAATCCTTGCCGAAGCTCAGAGGCGAGGCTATGATACCGATAAACTAATCTGGGTAAAACAATAGGGTATTTTCTCCCTCTACTATAGTCCCTTTTTCCCTTAATTTCTGCTTTCGCTTGCTATAAAATTAGAGATACCAGCGACAATTGTAATGTCGAAGTTAATCCCATATATCGACAAAGTAGGTCCGTCAAATAAGCTTAAAAGTGGTTTTACCTGCAAAAAGCGGGGCGGGGAGTTGGATATTTGATGTAAAAGCAGTAATTTTGGGGTAGTAAAACTTACAAAAAACCTTTGTCATGAAAACTCAGATATTGCTTCTTGGAGACGAAGCATTGGCTCTCGGCGCTCTCAACGCCGGGCTTTCAGGTGCGTATGCCTATCCCGGAACTCCCTCTACAGAGATTATGGAGTTTATACAGATGAATCCGCTCACCAAAGAGCGCGGAATACACTGCCACTGGTCGTCGAATGAAAAGACCGCTGTCGAAGAGGCACTCGGAATGTCGTATGCCGGTAAACGGTCGCTTGCTTCGATGAAACATGTGGGCGTGAACGTGGCGGCTGACCCTCTGCTTAATTCAGCTATGACAGGAGCCAACGGCGGAATGCTTGTGATAGCTGCTGACGACCCGTCAATGCATTCGTCGCAAAACGAGCAGGATTCACGTTTCTATGCCGATTTCGCCATGCTTCCCATGCTTGAGCCTTCCTCACAGCAAGAGGCGTATGAAATGGCTAAATATGGTTTCCAACTCTCTGAACATTACCGTATCCCGGTAATGTTGAGGATGGTGACCCGTCTGGCTCATTCACGCGGAAATGTCACGGTCGATGCTGAGGCGGAGCCTGAAAACACACTTTCCGATGTAGCCAACCCACGCCAGTGGGTTCTTATGCCCGGCAATTCGCGTGTGCGCTACAAACAACTCATAAACGACTATGCCGATCTTACCGCAGAATCAGAGAAATCACCCTTCAACACATTCACCGATGCCCCCGACCATTCGTTGGGTATAGTGGTGTCAGGCGTAGCCAACAACTACTACCGCGAGTTATGGAAGGATGGCAAAAGTCCCTGGCCAATGGTAAAGATTTCCCAATATCCCTTGCCTGCCGATATGCTCCGAAACCTGGTGGAGACATGCGACGAGGTACTGGTTATTGAAGAGGGGCAGCCTTTTATCGAGCAGCATATGCGTGGCGTGCTCAACTCCAACCCCAAAATCCACGGCAGACTTGACGGCTATCTGCCCCGCACCGGCGAACTTGATCCCGAAAGTGTGCGTCTCGGTGTTCTCAAGCTTCGTCCCTCCACTCCCGGATTGGAGAAAGAGGAGACACAGCCTGTGCCGGAAGTGGTGGTGGCACGCCCGCCTGCCCTATGCAAGGGTTGTGGACATAGAGACGTTTACGCAGCCCTCAATGAATCCATAGAATCCTATCCCCATGCCAGGGTATTCGGAGATATCGGCTGCTACACCTTAGGCTATCTCGCTCCTTTCCGTGCCATCCACACTGTACTCGACATGGGAGCCTCCATAACTATGGCTAAGGGTGCTTCCGAGGCTGGTGTGCATCCCGCAATAGCCATTATCGGTGATTCCACCTTCACTCATTCGGGTATGACGGGACTCCTCGATGCCGTGAACGAAGATAGCGACATACTGGTAATCATCTCCGACAATCTCACCACCGGAATGACGGGCGGTCAGGACTCACAGGGCACAGGCAAACTCGAAGAAATCTGCCTTGGCTTAGGCGTAAACCCGGAGCATCTCCACACCATCGACTCTTTGCCAAAGAACCATAACGATATGGTGGAACTGTTCCGCAATGAAATAGACCATCACGGACTGTCAGTGGTGATCTCTCGACGTGAATGTATACAGACGGCACGCCGCTCGAAAAAATAAAACTCACCGCTACCCAAAAACCATTATCACCAACATAAACTACCATGAAATGTGACATCATACTTGCCGGCGTGGGAGGACAGGGTATCCTGACCATCGCCACCATCATAGGCAAAGCCGCCTTGAAGAGTAACATGAATATCCGCCAGGCTGAGGTACACGGTATGAGCCAGCGTGGAGGCGATGTGCAGTCGGACCTACGCATCAGCACATCTGAGATATTCTCCGACCTCATCCCCAAAGGAGAGGCGGATGTAATAGTGTCGATGGAGCCTATGGAGGCTTTACGCTATCTCCCACGTCTCAGCCCCCAAGGATGGGTCGTCACCAATACCACACCTTTTATCAATGTGACTGACTATCCTGAAACCTCTTTGCTGGATGCCGAGTTAGACAAGCTGCCACGTGTGGTGAAGTTGGACATCGACCGGATAGCTAAGGATCTTGGCGCACCGCGTTCAGCCAATATCGTGCTTTTAGGAGCACTTACTCCCTTCATCCATCTGCCTAAGGAAGCTCTTGAAGAGGCTGTCGCCGCCCACTTTGCCCGCAAAGGTGAGACTGTAGTGGCTCAAAATATCGCTGCTTTCAGATATGGCTATGAGAGAGCCGAGAAGAATACGCCCGATAACCTATAAGCAATTCATTATGTTCCCGATAGAAAAATACCATATTGCCGAAGCCCTTCACCGCCTCGGTATGCCCGATGTGTGCAGCGCCACCATCCGTCAGATTGTGGCATTAGCTTCCGAACTTGAGCCGGTGGCAGGTGAGCCTTTCGTACGTCTGGAATTAGGCAATCCAGGAATTCCTGCTGAAAAAGTGGGTATAGAGGCTCATTGCGACGCTCTGCGCAGGGGGGTTGCCAATCAGTATCCGAATATCGCCGGTATCCCCGAACTAAAGGAGGCAGCCTCTGCGTTTGTCAAGGCTTTCTTCAATGTAAATATCGGTCCGAAATACATAATCCCCACAGTGGGGTCAATGCAGGCAAGCTTCACTCTGCAACTACTGCTTGCCCAGCGCCTTAAGGAGAAGGACACCATGCTTTTCATCAACCCCGGTTTTCCTGCCCAAAGACATCAGGCAAAAGTACTGAACATCAAGCTTGAGGCATTCGATATTTACGACTATCGAGGTAAAGCTCTCGAAGCCAAGCTTGAGGAAATACTCAGCAAAGGCAACATCACAGGGCTGCTTTACTCAAATCCCAACAATCCGGCATGGATTAACCTCACCGAGGAGGAACTTGAGATAATCGGACGCCTCGCCACCAAATACGACACAATCGTACTCGAGGATGTGGCTTATCTTGGTATGGATTTCCGTACGGATTTCAGCCGTCCGTTCCAGCCACCGTATATTCCAACGGTGGCACACTATACCGACAATTATATCATGCTCGTGTCAGGAAGCAAGATATTCAGCTATGCCGGTGAGCGTATTGCCATAGTATGCATGAGTCCTGCCGTCTATGAACGCACCTACAAATTTCTTGCCGATTTCTACGATATGCCTGCCTTTGGCGACGCCTATGTATATGGCGTACTCTATACTGCCTCTTCGGGCACCTCACATTCCGCTCAGTATGCACTTGCCTCAATGATGAAGGCTACAGTGGAGGGGAATTTGCCCATGGTGGAGCATACACGCGAATATGAACGGCGTGCGCGACGCGCAAAGCAGGCTTTCACTGACAACGGTTTCCACATCGTCTATGACAAGGACGGCGACGAGCATATATCCGACGGATTCTTTTTTACGGTCGGCTACCGGAATATGCCCGGCGAGCAGCTTCAAGAGGAACTGCTCAGGTATGGCATCTCCACGATCCATCTACACTCCACCGGCTCAGACCAAGAGGGTGTGCGCGTCACTGTGTCGATGCTGCGAGACGACAAGATTTTCGATATGTTGAACCAGCGACTGCGACTTTTCAATGAACAGCATTAATTATGTCAGCGCAGATGAGGCTGTCAGACTCATCCGTAGTGGCGACCATGTATACATTCAGGGGTCGACTTCGATACCGGAGACTCTATGCGTAGCTATGGCACGTAGAGGCAACGAACTTCGTGATGTGATCATATATTCAGGATTTGCCGTAGCAGACCGTCCCGCTCCATACTGCAAGCCGGAATATAAGGACTCATTCATTGTCAACAGTTTCTTCGTGAACAACAGCAACCGTCACTGGATAGCAGAGGGATACGGCTCAATGACACCGCGCTTCCTCGGAGAAGTGCCGGAACTGATGCGCGACGGTACTTGGCCCGTAGACATAGCACTCATCAACTGTTCGCTGCCTGACCGGCACGGCTTTGTAAGCTATGGCGTGTCGGCAGATGTAGCTGTCCCGGCAGTAGAGTGTGCAAAAAAGGTAATCGCTCAAATTAATCCCCATATGCCGTTCAGCTACGGTGATGCGGTGATACATGTGTCTAAGTTAGCGGCAGCTGTCGAGGTAGATGACCCGCTGGTAGAAGTGCCCACATCCATACCCACGGAGAATGAGATAAAGATTGGCAACTACATAGCCGAGTATATCCCCGACGGAGCTACGTTGCAGATTGGTGTGGGAGGCATTCCTAATGCTGTGATACGCGCCCTTGCCAACCACAAGCATTTAGGATTGCATACTGAAGCAATGACTGACGGTGTGTTGCCGCTGATACGTTCAGGCGTTATCGACAACTCGCTCAAGAATGTCGAGCGCGGTAAGTCGGTGGCATCGTTGGCACTCGGCAGCCGTGCGCTCTACGATTTCATGGATCATAACCCGGAAATACTGATAAAAGATGTGGCGTGGACCAACGATCCCTTCCGCATAGCGCAGAATCCGAAAGTGGTATCAATTAACTCTTGCCTTGAAATTGACCTTACCGGGCAGGTGTGCGCAGATTCTATAGGCGAGAAGATATTCTCGGGAGTGGGAGGTCAGCACGATTTTGTTTATGGTGCCTCGCGCAGCGTGGGAGGCAAGTCATTCCTGGCTATGCTTTCCACCACCTCTAAGGGTGCCAACAAGATCAAGCCGGTGCTGACCCCCGGTGCGGGGGTGGTAACTACCCGATTCCAGACCAACTATGTGGCTACCGAACACGGCATCGTTGACCTTCGGGGCAAAAGTCTTGTGGAACGCGCCAAGCTGATGATTTCGATAGCCGCCCCACAATTCCGCGAGGAGCTTGAAAAAGCGGCAGCCCATCGCTTCGGCTACGCCTTCCTCCGACAGAAGTAGCATAGATGTTTTAGTCAATAATAAATAATGTATACACTGATCCCTAAAAGCTTTTTCCAAGCTTTTAGGGGTCAGTGTGCAAATTTGTGCCTTCAAGATTACTTGGGGTATTTCTTTGCGTATTTAGCGTAGGGAGTATCCTTCGAAAAGACATCCGGGAGAATTGAGGCCACGTATTTCAATTTATCCGTTGGGGTATTGAAGCTTTTTCCGCTTTCTTTGCAATAATTTTCAATTACATTTGCAGTTCTTTCGAATAGAGCCACCTCCTCGTCTCCGACTATCAGATAGTTATTTCCGTATACTTCTAAAGCTTTGTCAAAAACTTTTTCATTCTCCGGCATAAATGCGAGAATTTTCTGATGATCAAGGATGCGCATTTCCTCATCAGACACTTTCTGCCGGAGTTTTTTATAGAGTTCCGGAGTCAGCTCCTTGAAATCTTCTTTCTACGGGATATAATTTAGATTGAATATGAGTTCAATGGCAGGACCAAGTTGAAAGAAAAAGAAATGAAGATCCATATTAATTAATTATAAATGTGTAGAAATAGGCATATTAACTTTGCCTAATGAAAATCTCAGATATTTTTATGGGCTTAAATTGAAAAATTACGTCGGAAGCTTAGAAACGGCGTCGTCCCAAGAGGTTTTCTATCAACTTTACTCCATCACTGATCATGCTCAGAATACTATTGCATTGTTTCTTGAACGGTTCATAAGGAATTTGGTCGTAATTATTGATTTCTTCAAGGATTTCCAACCAATAGATTGAGGCTGAGGCATATCTATTTGCTTCTTTATATGATTCCAAAACTTCCTCTTGATTCACACTATGCTCATATCTGGCTATAGCAACCCCTATTCTTGTGGATGCACACATGAATTGTTCCAGTGGGTAATCAATATCGCATCCACTCTCTTTTATCGCCTTGATAGTTTTTATTACGTCGATGGCATAGCGTTTTGCCTCATGACCTACAGGACTTTTCATAAATCTTGGGGTTTTAATATTCAAATTCCAAAGTTAACACTTTTTTTC
>CAMWTL010000072.1 GCA_947177145.1 uncultured Porphyromonadaceae bacterium | reverse complement strand
TCGACTACAAGGATCCCGAGTTCCTCAAGAAATTCCTCAACGAGCAGGGTAAGATACTTCCCCGCCGCATCACAGGCACTTCTCTGAAGTTCCAGCGCCGTGTGGCACAGGCAGTAAAGCGTGCGCGTCACCTCGCACTTCTTCCCTACGTAACCGACTTGATGAAATAATCGTTATTTTACCCGACAAAATAGTAAAAGTATATGAAGATCATACTCAAAGAGAATGTAGCCGGCCTCGGTTATAAAGACGACGTTGTCGAAGTGAAAGATGGTTATGGCCGCAACTATCTCATTCCGCAGGGCAAGGCAATCATCGCCTCTGCAGCCGCTCTCAAGCAGCTTGCAGAAGATCAGAAGCAGCGTGCCCACAAGATCGCCAAGATCAAGGCTGACGCTGAGGCTGCCGCAGCAGCTCTCGAGGGCGTTAAGCTGACAATCGGCGCGAAGACCAGCTCTACAGGCACAGTGTTCGGTTCAGTCAACGCTATCCAGATAGCAGAGGCTCTCGAAAAACTTGGCCACAATGTAGACCGCAAGATCATCTATATCAAGGAGCCTGTGAAAGAGGTTGGCGTATACACAGCCACTATCAAATTCCACAAGGAGGTTTCCAAGGATATTGAGTTTGAAGTAGTAGCAGAATAAGAATTGGACTATAGCAGCCGCATAAACGGCTTCTACATACAGTTACACTTCCGGAGCCGTGTCGAACAGTTGACACGGCTTTTTGCATTGTTTAAGATAAGGGGTTTGGGTGTGTCGAAAAAAATGACTAAATTTGCGGTAAAGTAAAATTCACAACACATATGCGTTTCAACATTGACGGAAAACTCTTCCAGCAGCAGCTTCAGGCGGTCAACAAGGTGATAAATTCCAAGAATGCCTTGTCGATTCTCGACAACTTCCTTTTTGAACTTGAAGACGGAATGCTGAAAATAACCGGTTCGGACCAGGAAAATATAGTGTCGTCTTGTGTAGAGGTGATGGATCCTGAGGGCAACGGAGCAATTGCTGTGCCTGCCAAGACTCTTCTTGAGATAACCAAGGAGATAAGCAACCAGCCTCTGACCTTCTCACTGAATGAGACCACCAATGAAATAAATGTATCGTTTCTCACGGGCCATTTCAATTTTATGGGCATTAACGCCGATGAGTATCCCCGTGGTGAGAAGATGGACGGTGATGCCCAGGTGCTTGAAATCCCGGCTTCTGTGGTAAAGAAAGGTATAGAGAAAACTATCTATGCCGTGAGTCTGGAGACTATACGTCCGATGATGACGGGTATCTACTGGGATATTCACGAGGGTGACATAACATTCGTAGCAAGCGACACACATAAGCTTGTGCGTTACATCAACTATGAGGTAAGCCCTGAGATTGTAAGATCGTTCATCATGCCTGCCAAGCCGGCATCCATATTGAAGGGTATCCTTGACAAAGATGTTGACACTGTAAAGATTACTATCGGCGCAAAGGGAGCGCGTTTTGAATTCGGAGCCTATACGCTTACCTGCCGTTTTATAAAGGGGAATTATCCCAACTACAACAGGGTAATCCCGGCTACGAATCCTTTCACCGTGCAGGTAGACCGTGAGACTTTCCTCAACGCAATGCGGCGTGTGGCGATATTTGCAAGCAAGGCATCTAATCTTGTCAAATTCGATCTTTCAGCCGCGTTGATGAAGCTTAGTGCCCAAGATCTTGACTATGGCACTTCTGCCGAGGAGCGTGTGATGTGTGAGTATGAGGGAAATCCTCTTACTATCGGTTTCAATGCCTCCTTCACGGTTGAGATCCTGAGTAATTTAGGGGGTGAGACTGTGGTGATGCGTCTTTCGGATCCTGCGCGTCCGGGCATATTCGAGCCGCTTGAGCAGGAGCCGAACGAGAACATTGTCACCATACAGATGCCTTTGCAGGTGATAGAATAATTTACCAAATATCATACAACTTTATTGCGTCACGGATGTGACCGACTACTTTAAGAAATCAGATGAAGCTCAAACTTGAACGTCCAATAATATTTTTTGACCTTGAAACCACAGGCACCAATGTGACCCATGATCGCATTGTGGAGATTTCCTATATAAAGGTATATCCCGACGGTCATGAAGAGAAGAAGAGCCGTCGGCTTAATCCGGAGATGCCTATTCCGCCGGCAAGCACGGCAGTGCATCACATCACAGATGAGGATGTGAAGAATGAGCTGACCTTCCGTCAGATTTCCAAATCGTTGATGAAAATCTTCGAGGGATGTGATATTGCCGGGTTCAACAGCAATAAGTTTGATGTGCCGGTGCTGATGGAGGAGTTTGCGCGTTGCGGGCTAAACTTTGATATATCAGGGCGCAGGTTTATTGACGTGCAGAATATTTTCCATAAGATGGAGCAGCGTACGCTTGTGGCAGCCTACAAATTTTATTGTGGGGCAAATCTTGAGGATGCACATTCGGCACTTGCCGACACGCAGGCTACTTATGAAGTGCTCATGAGTCAGCTCGACCGCTATGATGAGCTTAGGAATGATGTGGGTTTTCTTGCGGATTTCTCTAATGTAGGGCGTAATGTGGATCTTGCTGCGAGGTTTGTGCTCAATGATAATGACGAGCCGATTTTGAATTTCGGTAAGCACAAGGGTAAGACGGTGAAGGAAGTGCTTAAGAAGGAGCCATCGTTTTATGACTGGATGATGCAGGGGGATTTCCCGAAGAATACTAAGGATGTGCTGCTGCAGCTGAAGTATAAATATGATCAGGAACGCCGTCAGAAGCGAGGAGGTAAATAAATACACCTTTAATTAATGTTTTGATTGATGCTGAAAGGTAAACATATTGTGTTGGGCATCTCGGGAGGGATTGCAGCTTATAAGGCAGCTTATCTCTTGCGCCTTCTTGTCAAGAGGGGTGCTGAGGTGCAGGTGGTGATCACTCCTAACGGTAAGGAGTTTATTACTCCGGCTACGTTGGCAGCGTTGAGCGGGAAACCTGTGGTGAGCGAGTTTTTTGCTGCCAACACTGGGGAATGGCATAGCCACGTGGATTTGGGCCTGTGGGCTGACCTTATGATTGTGGCTCCCGCTACTGCCAGCACCATCGGAAAGATGGCTAACGGTATAGCGGATAATATGCTTATCACTACCTATCTTTCAGCTAAGGAGCAAGTGATGGTGGCTCCTGCTATGGATCTTGATATGTGGGCGCATCCCTCTACCCAGCGTAACGTAGCCACTTTGAGAAGGGACGGCGTAATAATAGTAGAACCGGCTTCCGGAGAATTGGCAAGCGGGCTTACCGGGAAGGGGCGTATGGAAGAGCCTGAAGGTATAGTCAAGGCTGCCGAGGATTATTTCAGACGACGCGAGACACTGCGCGGGAAGAGGGTTATGGTTACTGCCGGACCGACGTATGAAAATATTGATCCGGTGAGGTTTATCGGCAACTATTCAAGCGGTAAGATGGGCTTTGCCATAGCTGCCGAGGCGGCTGCGAGAGGTGCGGAGGTGACGCTTGTGGCAGGGCCGGTAAGTTTGCCGACTCCTGACGGCGTGAAGGAGCGTGTGGATGTGACTTCAGCGGTGGAGATGTATAAAGCTGTCACACAAAGATATGCTGATACGGATATTGTGGTGTTGGCGGCAGCGGTAGCGGATTATGCTCCTGCCACGATTTCAGATACCAAGATTAAAAGAGAGGGTGCTTCTACTATGGAGCTTCAGTTGGTGAGAAATCCCGACATTGCTGCCACACTCGGGGAGAGGAAGCAGGGGCAGACGCTTGTGGGCTTCGCCTTGGAGACCGATCATGAGCTTACCAACGCTGAACATAAGCTTGAGAAAAAGAATCTTGACTGGATTGTGCTCAATTCGCTGCGTGACCCGGAGGCAGGATTTATGAAGGACACCAATAAGGTGACAATAGTGAGCCGTAAGGGTGAGTCACACTCATTTCCGGCTAAGACAAAGAGGGAGGTGGCTGCCGATATAATCGACACCATCACCGGGAACAATGGCGTTACCGGAAACAGCCCGGTAACGGGGAATAAGGATGAAAATGGGAAAACTTAGTAATTTTATCAGGCTTCTTTGCGTGGGGGCTTCGCTTTATGCGGTTGAAAATGTCTCGGCACAGGAGCTTCAATGTCAGGTAGAGGTCAATTCAAGTTCGATTGAAGGCACCTACAAGGGTGTGTTTGATAATCTTCAACAAAGCATATCGGAGTATTTCAACGACAATAAATGGACAAATACCCAGTTTATGCCCAATGAGAAGATTGAATGTCGCTTCTTTCTGACTGTGAAGGAATACACTGACGACAAGGTGAAGGGGGACATACAGGTGCAGCTCTCACGCCCGGTATACAACAGCACCTACACTACAACCCTGCTTAATTTCAAAGACACGAAGGTGGAGTTTGATTACCGTGAAGGGGACCAGCTTATACGTAATGACAATAACTGGGACAGTAACCTTACGGGTATACTTGATTTCTACGCCTATCTGATGTTGGCGCTTGATTTCGACAGCTTCTCGCCCAAAGGGGGGCAACCATATTTCGACAAGGCATCGGCAGTGGTTCAGATGGCGCAGTCGAGCGGCGAGATAGGCTGGAGAGCGTTTGAGGACACGAAAAACCGCAGCGCGGTGTTAAGCTCGTTTACCGACAGCAACACGGCGATGATAAGGGATATGGCATACCAGTATTACCGGAAAGGGCTTGACGAGATGGTCACTAGTCCCGATAAGGGGAGAGCCTCAATCACCGAGTCGCTGAAAGCAATAGGGGAGGTATATAAGAATGCCCCGATGTCGGTGGCTCTTTCGATGTTTCGAGATGCCAAGCTTGATGAACTTGTGAATATCTACTCCAAGGCTCCCCAAGCAGAGCGAGAGGAGGTATACGAACTGCTGCAACCCATCTATCCTACTGATACGGATAGGCTTGAGAAGATAAAGAAGGGGTCGGAACAGCAATAGAAGTCTTGAAGGCTTCATAAGAATCGGAGCGAGGATGCTCCATAAGAATTGACAGATGTTACAGTCGCTTATAATAAAGAACTATGCCTTGATCGACAACGTTAGTCTGACGTTTTCGCCGGGTTTCACAATCATAACGGGAGAGACGGGTGCCGGAAAGTCGATAATGCTCGGTGCCCTTTCGTTGTTGTTGGGTGAGCGTGCGGAGACTAAAGCCATATCCGATAAGAGTCGGAAATCGGTGATAGAGGCTACCTTCACCCATCCCGATCCGGAACTTTTACCGATATTCGAGGAGCAAGGTCTGGAATGGAATCCTGAAGAGATATTGGTGCGCAGGGAGGTTTCGGCTACCGGCAGGTCAAGAGCCTTCATCAACGATTCTCCCGTGACGCTGCCTGTGCTGACGGCTGTGACTGCCAACCTTGTAGACATACATTCACAGAACAGCAACCTGCTCTTGTCACAAAGCGCAAGCCATCTACAGATAATAGATGCTTTCTCCGACAATGGCAGCCAATTGGCTGAATATAGGGCTGATTTCGGGAGATATGTAACTTTAAGGGCTAAAATACGTAAAATCAAGGAGCGCAACGAGAAGAACCGGGAGAACCGGGAGTTCATAGCCTTTCAACTTGAGCAGCTGGATAAGATCAATCCCAAGGAGGGCGAGCTGAAGCAGATAGAGCAGGAATTCGATATGCTCAGCGACGCTGACCAGATCAGAGAAGACTTGGGAGCGTGTTATAATCTGCTCGACGGGTCGGACAACGGTGTCGTAAGCCAGCTCTCGGAAGCAGCTTCTTATCTTGGGAAAGTGAACCTGCTTCTGTTTGATGAGAACAACGACGCGGAGTTGATGAAGCGTATGGAGGAGGCTTCGATTGAGCTGAAAGACATTTCGGAGACGGTGAGCGATTACCTTGACCGTGTAGGGTCGGATCCTAACCGTCTGGCAAAGGTGACGGCAAGAATGAACCAGCTCTACGATGCCATAAAGCGTTTTAAGACAGAGGATGAGGATGGGCTGATAAAGCTGCGTAAGGATTTACGGCATAAACTCAACGCTATAGATTTCGGCGACGATAATGTGGCAGAGCTGGAGCGTGAAGCCAAGCGGCTTGCAAAGATACTGAAGGGGAAGGCAGATGAGCTTACAGAGCGTAGGCGTGAGGCAGCCGTTGAGTTTGCCCGGGCACTTCTCGTGACGGCACAGCCTTTGGGTATGCCGAATCTTCGGTTTGAGGTGGAGCTGACCCAAGGGAAACTTACAGCCGACGGACAGGACACGGCGGAATTCATATGCAGCTTCAACAAGAACCACGCGATGCAGCCTATGGCACGTGTGGCTTCAGGCGGTGAGACAGCTCGACTGATGCTCAGTATCAAGTCGATAATGGCACGGTGTATGCATCTTCCCACGGTTATTTTCGATGAGGTAGATACAGGTGTATCGGGTGAGATAGCCGACAAGATGGGAGCGATGATGCGTACTATGGGCAATGAGATGCAGGTGCTTGCCATAACCCATCTGCCACAGGTGGCGGCTAAGGGTAACTATCACTTCAAGGTATATAAGACCGATGAGGAGGAACGCACGGTGTCGCACGTGAGAGTGCTTTCTAAAGAGGACAGGATAGGGGAACTCGCCGCTATGCTTTCGGGCACTGAGGTTAACGACGCTGCCAGAATGAATGCCAGAGTGCTTTTGGGATTGATTGACGATTAATAAAGTGAGAAAATGGAAAAGACAGATTATATATTCGGCTTACGGGCTATAATGGAAGCTATCGATGCCGGAAAGAGCATTGATAAAATCTTGTTGCGCCGTGATTTGGGAGGAGATCTTGCCAAGGAGTTGTTGGATAAGATAAAGGGCTATGATATAGTGGTGCAACGTGTGCCTATGGAGAAGCTCAACCGCATCACGATGAAGAACCATCAGGGCGCGATAGCGATTCTGTCGCCTGTGGGCTATCATAAGCTTGACAATATCATACCGGCACTTTATGAGGAGGGCAAGACTCCCATGATATTAGTGCTCGACGGCATAACGGATGCACGTAACTTCGGAGCCATAGCGAGAAGTGCCGATTGCGCAGCGGTTGATGCCATTGTAATACCGGAGAGGGGTAGCGCGTCTGTTACGAGCGACGCAGTGAAGGCTTCTGCCGGAGCGTTGTTCTATGTGCCGGTATGTAGGGAGCGCGATACTCTCACGGCAGTCAAAAAGCTGAAAGATAACGGCTACCTTATTGTAGGCGCTTCGGAAAAGGGTGCAGAGAGCTATGTGGATGCTGATTACACTGTGCCTGTGGCTATAGTGATGGGTGCGGAAGACACGGGCATATCGCCTGAGGTGCTTCGCCAGTGCGACACATTGGCAGCGATACCTATTTTGGGTAATATCGGTTCGCTCAATGTGTCGGTTGCGGCAGGTGTAATTCTCTATGAAGCGGTGCGTCAACGTCTTCAAGCGGGCTTTTCAACGCATTGAATCAGACTTGCCGATAGATTAGATCCATAAAAAAGGTGGACAATCGTAAGCAAAGTAATGGCGGCAAGCAAATAAAAAAGATAAAGAATTTGTAAAATTTGGGCAATTAGTGTAATTTTGCACTTTATAAGCCCATACCCGATAATATGTCGGAATATTAAGGGCAAGCAAAAAGAAAAACGAACGAGCATAAAGAGTTATGATAAATCGTGTGTTAATAAGGATAAAGGTGATTCAGCTTCTTTATTCCTACCTGCTGATAGAGAACCATTTTATGTTGGAATCGCAGCCCTCTGCTCCCACGAAGGAGAAGCGGTTTGCGTATAGTCTCTATCTTGATATGCTGATATTGATGGTTAAGATATCGGAAAGGATTGAGAAACGAGGAGGCTATCGTCCGTTGGATGACACGCGCTTCATCAAAAAAATCTTAGCCGACGACACTATTAAGGCACTGCTGAAGAAATATCAGGTGCAGCCGTTCCCGTTGGAGGGAGTAGTAGACTCGCTTGCCGAAGTGGTAAAAGAGAGCGGTCTGTTTAAGACTTTCGTAAAAAATCTCAATACGGAGACCGCAGAGGACGACCAGATCTGGGAGAAGATAATGAATCTTATCATCTTGCCCGATCCCGCTCTTAACAGGGCAATCAGCAAACGTGAGAATTTCACACTTCGCGGTGTGGAGCGTATGAAGGGTATGCTTGAGGTAACCTTCAGCAACTTTTATGCTTCAAGAGACAATCTTGACGATGCGCTCAACACCCTTAATCTCAGTATGAAGAAAGCGCGTGACCTTTATTTCCGCCTTCTTATCCTTCCGCAAGAACTCGTAAGGATCCGCGAAAGCCAGATAGAGGACAACCGCAATAAGTATATCCCGACTGCTGAGGATCTGAACCCGAATATGCGTTTCGTTGACAATGCCTTTGTGAAGGTAGTTGAACAGGATGAGGATGTGGAGAAATATTGCGAGGAAAACAAAATCTCCTGGCTTCCGGCACATAAAGAGCTTTTGGAAAGTCTGCTTAAAACAATTATGGCTTCCGATCTCTATGCCGAATATATGGATTTCCCTGCCACAGACCTGCACACCGATACGGAATTCTGGCGTAATGTATACAAGCAGATAATCCTGCACGATGAGGATTTCCTTGAGGCACTTGAGACGGAATCAGTATTCTGGAATGATGACCTCGAAATCATCGGCACTTTCGTGCTGAAAACGATGAAACGTTTTGAGGAGGATTCTGCCCATACTCCTGTGCTTCCTATGTACAAGGATGAGGAGGATGCCCGCTTCGGAAAGCAGCTTTTCACGGATGTAGTAAGGAATAAGGATGTATATCGCCGCTATATAGATGATTTCATTAATGTAGAACATTGGGATACTGACCGTCTCGCTGTGATGGATGTGGTCATTACTATGGCAGCTTTGTCAGAGATAATCAACTTCCCGAAGATTCCGTTGGTGGTAAGCATCAACGAGTATATCGAACTTGCCAAGAGTTACAGCACCTCGAAGAGCGGCAGCTTTGTCAATGGACTTCTTTCGTCGATAGTGACACGTCTTAAGGAGCAGGGTAAGATCAACAAATGATCCTACCCTCCCGGCATAATTAGAAAAATTTAAAACGCATAATTAAAATAACAGAAAGAATATGCTAAATTCATTTATTCTCCTTCAGCAGCAGGGAGAGGGAGGCGGTGGCCTCAGTGGTATGCTGATGATTGTGGCAATGGTCGTGATTTTCTATTTCTTCATGATCCGTCCGCAGAACAAGAAGCAGAAAGAGATAAAGAAGGCGCGTGAGGCTATGCAGAACGGCGACCG
The DNA here is from genome assembly GCA_947177145.1 of uncultured Porphyromonadaceae bacterium. Lineage (GTDB taxonomy): Bacteria > Bacteroidota > Bacteroidia > Bacteroidales > Muribaculaceae > Lepagella. Next base: position 3,354 of record CAMWTL010000072.1, on the reverse strand, counting down.
TGTTGTGACAGCCGGCGGTATTCACGGTAAGATCAGAGACATCAACGATACCACAATCAACATCGAGATTGCTCCCGGTGTGTCTATCAAAGTAGACAAGACTTCTGTCTATCCGGCAGCAGAACCTGTAAAGAGCGAAAAGAAATAATTAGCTACTCACATAAGGTGGGTATGTCAAAGATTATATGGGGGCACGACTTGACTCACTGTGGCAAAAATGGCATAACTTCAGGGAGACAGCCACGTTTCATGACGCGGTATTGTTTTTGATCTTTGTAGGTGTGTCGACACTCTTCTGGATAATCCTTGCGCTGAATGACAGTGCACAGGATAGTTTCAATGTGAGGTTGAGTATAACCAATGTGCCCGATTCCGTCACCTTTATCAGCGACATACCTGACAAATTCCACGTGGGGGTAAGAGACAAGGGAACGACGCTTTGGAGGAATCATTATCGCAGGCCAACGGTAGCGATAAATTTCAGGGATTATGCTGATAAGGGTCTTCTGAAGTTTACACATTCCGATATGCAGACTGCTTTGAAGTCGCTATTCGGCACTTCCGCAACCATACTCTCATCGTCGCTTGATTCCTTACGGCTTACTTATACTACCAATAAAGGAAAACGAGTGCCGATCATCATAGAGTCGAATATTATGGCAGCGAGTGGCAGTGTGATTGAGGGGCATCCTCAGCCCAGCCCGTCGAATGTGTATGTCTTCGGTGAGCCGGTGGTGGTGGATACGATCCACGCGGTACGCACACAGCTGATTACACTGAAAGATCTTACCGAGACCACCACTGTAAGTGTCAGTCTGCATAAAATAAATAATGCGCGGGTAGTGCCCTCTACTGTCGATGTGACGGTGCCCGTGGAGCCATTGGTGAAGAAGGAGGCAATGATTACCATTACTCCGGTGAATGTGCCGCAGGGAAAGAGTCTGTTGCTGTTCCCGTCAAAGGTGCCGGTAGACTATTATGTGGCTATGAGCAGATTGGGCGACGATGACGATCCAAGCATCGAATTACAAGTCGACTATCAAAGTATGCTTGAATCACGCAACGGTAAATTGCGTGTGAGGGTGGTAAGCTATCCGGAAAGGCTTCAGAATTTGTCGCTGAAGACAGACAGTGTAGAGTATACCGTTGTTAAAAACTGATGCGGTGGTTATGAAATGCTGTAATGTTCAGCCGATGATAGTGGGTATAACTGGCGGCATAGGGTCTGGAAAGAGTGTGGTGTCGCGTATTTTGAGACTTAAAGGTTTCTGTGTTTACGATTGCGACACGGAAGCGCGTAGGCTGATGGAGTGTGACGGTAAAGTAAAGGAGGAGATTGTCAGGATATTGGGAGCCGAGGCGTATGTTGAGACTGCTGGAGAAGAGAAGCGTGGGCTTGTCGGAGGTAGGGATGCCGGGAGTGCTTGGATTCTTAACCGAAGCTATGTTGCAGCGAAGATCTTTAACAATTCCCGATTGCGTAACGAAGTGAATGCGGTGGTGCATAGGGCTGTCGCTGAGGATTTCCTTTCATATGCCAAGGAGAAGGGGGGAATGGTGTTTTGCGAGACTGCTATCCTTGCTACGTCGCATATGGACAGTCTTTGTGGCAGCATATGGATCGTTACGGCTCCGGAAGATGAGCGCATAGAGCGTGTTAAGAGACGCAATGGTTTGTCGGGGGAGGAGATCAGGCTTCGTATGGCTACGCAGCGGGAGGAGTTTGAGCGTTTTCCGAAGAATAAGGTTACAGAGATAAGGAATGGCAATAGCGATATGCTACTTCCACAAATAGATAAATTGGTAAGCAACTGCCAAGAAATTAGTAGATTTGAGCTTTCATCATTGAGAGGGGAGGTTTGAGGTGATTTTTCGGAATCACAACTTGTTGGCATTTGTTTAGGAAAAACTAATAAAGAAGAGATATGCTTAGAGAGATTTTAGCAATCACAGGCAAGCCCGGCTTGTTTAAGATTATTTCTCACAGCAGTAAGTTGCTGCTTGTAGAGGAATTAGGGTCGAAGAAACGTTTTCCTGCCAGCGCACGTGATAAGGTTGTGTCGCTTGGGGATATAGCTATGTATACCGATTCCGGTGACAAGCCGCTTGGCGAAATTCTTGATCTTGTTTATGCCCATAACGACGGCAAGAAGATTGATGTGAAGGAGTTGGTCAAGACTAACGGTCTGCGTGATGAGTTTGAGGCTATACTTCCTGACTATGATAAGGATCGTGTATATCCTACCGATATAAAGAAGCTCTTTACCTGGTATAATATCCTTGTTGATAATGGCTATACCAAGTTTACCGAGGAGGTAAAGGAAGCTGAAAATGTGGAGAAGGAAGTTTACGAGGAAGAGAAGAAAGAGGAAGAACAGCAGAGAATAGAGACTGCTGCCGATGAGGCTCAGGCTGTGGCTGCTGAAGAGGAGTGATACTATAGGATTTATTATCATAAGAGACCGTAGAATCATTTTGGCAATTCTGCGGTCTCTTATGTGTCTCTTTTTCTTGCCCATGCCGACTACTTCAGCCCAATGCACTCTACGATAAGGGTATTCAATGACAGGATCGAGTTTCAGAATTCAGGACGTTTTGCCGTGCGTATCTCCAACAAGCCCGGAAAGGACTGTGGAAGGTGTTGAAATAATATTGCTATAGTTTGTGCCATAACTATAAAATAAAGATACGTTATATTTGATTTTTGTCTTATTAGTACGGAAATATCAGGATTTTTATGTATCTTTGTGCAATCATCCAAGTCTGATGGCTTGCGTCGACTCGCCTCAAGCACAATAAGTGAATCACTAACGAATTCAATCTTACCTAATAAATGGAAAAATAACGAATTATGAATAAGACAATTATACCATTACTATTGCTGACATTCAGCAGCATTTTCGCTTTTGGACACACCCTAAAGGAGAGTCAGACATCTTCTGCGAATATAGAACAGACATCGAGTCAGCCAATCCTAACAGCTTACCAGATGGTAGAAAAAGGCGAAGCGGCTTATAATCATGATAATTATACTGAGGCGGTTAGCTGGTTCCGGAAGGCAGCGGAGCAGGGAAATGCCACCGCACAGAATTATCTTGGCTTTATGTATGAATATGGTTATGGTGTTGCAAAAGATTATTCTGAGGCAGTGAAGTGGTACCGTAAAGCAGCAGAGCAGGGAAATGCCAAAGGACAGAATCATCTGGGTCATATGTATGGACGTGGCTATGGAGTTGCTCAGGATTATTCTGAGGCAGTGAGGTGGTATCGTAAAGCAGCGGATCAGGGAGAGGCTAAGGCACAGCTAAATCTTGGTTATATGTATGATAAGGGATTTGGTGTTCCACAGGATTA
>CAMWTL010000071.1 GCA_947177145.1 uncultured Porphyromonadaceae bacterium | reverse complement strand
ACAACAATATATAACTTATCTCTAAATTACAAAGTATGAGAAAACTGTTTTTAATCTTCATGACGCTTATGGCATGTGTCTGGAATGTCTCAGCCCAGACACATACCTATCATGGCACGGTGCTCGATGCATCTACCCATGAGCCTCTGGTAGGCGCGACAATTATGCCAATCGGTGGCGGAAACGGAACTGCAGCCGATATCGACGGTAAGTTCATTCTCACAGTTCCTGCAAATGTAACACAGGCAAGATTTGCCTATGTGGGTTATAACGAGCAGATTGTGAAGCTTCAGAACAATATGACCGTCTATCTCACCTCCACAGCAGCCAATCTGGATGACCTAGTAGTTGTGGCTTACGGTACAGCCAATAAGGAATCTCTGACAGGTTCTGTGGCTGTGGTAGGTGCCAAAGAAATCGAAGACCGTCCTGTGACTTCTGTTACCGCTGCTCTTGAAGGTAATGCTCCCGGTGTGCAGGTCAACAACTCTACAACTCAGCCTGGCGAATCACCAGAAATCCGTATTCGTGGTTTCTCCTCAATCAATGGTGTAAACGAACCTCTTTATGTTGTTGACGGTGTGGTTTATGACGGTTCTATCGCTGCCCTTAACCCTCAGGACATCGAGTCTATGTCAATCCTTAAAGATGCCGCATCGTGTGCTCTTTATGGTAATAGAGGTGCAAACGGCGTTGTACTTATCACTACCAAGAAAGCAAAGAGCGTAGGTAAGGTAGACGTTACACTTCAAGTGCGTCAGGGATGGAATGGTCGCGGTCTTCCTTTCTATGATCGTCTTGGAGCTAACCAGTGGATGGAAACAAGCCTTCAGTCTCTTACTAACGGTCTTATCACCAATAAACAAGAAAACGCTGTAGAGTACGCACGTAAGAACTTTATTGATGAAGTTGCAAAGCTCAACATCTATGATGCTGACAAAGACAAACTCTTCAACGATAACGGTAAACTCGTCGCCTCTATACTCCCCGGCTATGAGGGCGATCGCGATTGGTGGGACATCGTTTCTCAAACCGGTAAACGTCAAGAATACAATGTCAACGTTGCAGGTGCAACTGAGAAATTCAGTGCTTTCGGTTCTGCCAGCTATCTTAAGGCAAATGGCTATATGCTCCAGACCGACTATGAGCGCTTCAATGGACGTGTGGCTCTGAACGCACAGCCCGTTAATTATTTCAAATTGGGTATCAATCTTTCAGGCACCCAGTCTGAATCAAACAGGAGTCCGGTTGAAGCAGATGCTCTCGGTTACACTAACAACCCATTCTCCACCACAATGAATATGGCTCCTATCTATCCTTACTATGCACATGATTCCAAGGGCAATATAATCTATGGTGATAATGGCAAACCTGAATGGAACGTGGCTGACTACGTTAACTCTGACAATATCGGATGGCAGATGCGTGAAGACAGACGTTTTATTTCCAACACTCAGGTTGACGGTTCAGTATTTGGAACTGCTATCATACCTTATGGCTTCGAAATCACACTGCGTGGATCTATGTACCGTAGCAAAACCAACGAGACTCAATATAACAACTGGTTTGTAGGTTCTCAGAAAGATGTGGGTTCTCTCTCAGCTTACTTCTACGACTATCGTAGTCACACTTTCATGCAGCAGCTCACATGGGATCATGACTATGGTATTCACCATGTTGATGTCCTTCTCGATCACGAGAACTATCAGTATAGTTACAACCGTATTTTCAACCGTAAGTCAGGTCAGCAGCTTGCAGGCGTGTTGACAATGGACAACTTCGAGGAGGTTAAGGATCTTTCTCAGTATGCCTATGAGCGCAGGACTGAATCTTATCTCGGTCGTGTACGCTATAACTTCGACCAGAAATATTTTGCAGAGGCCTCTATCCGTCGTGACGGTTCCTCACGTTTTGCAAAGGATGACCGCTGGGGTACATTCTGGAGTGTCGGTGCAAGCTGGATTATTTCCAAAGAGAAATTCCTTGAGAACGCAGAGTGGATTAACTATCTGAAATTACGTGCCGCTTATGGCTCGGTAGGTAACGATGCCTCAGCACCGACTTATGCACACCTTGCACTCTACGGCTTCGGCTGGCCTCTTGCCGGCTCAACAGCTATCCTTCAGCCTGACCAACTTGCTCCCGACCACATCAAATGGGAGGCTACAAAGACTCTTGACGTCGCCCTTGAAGGATCTCTCTTCGACGACCGCTTCAACTTTACTGTAGGTTACTATAACAAGCGTAATTCTGATCTTCTCTTCTGGGTATCCGCTCCCCTGTCATCCGGTACTCTCAACAACTCCGGTGGCAATCCTCAAGTGCTTAAAAACATCGGCGATATGCAGAACATCGGTTGGGAACTCGGCTTTGGTGTTGACATTGTTCGCAACCAGAATCTTAAGTGGACATTCAATGTCGATGCCTCCTTCCTGAAAAATAAGATTCTCAAACTTCCTAATGACCAGAACATCCCTGCGGAATGGCTCTTTAAGGGACACAGTCTCTATGAGAACTACTACATTGAATGGGCAGGTGTAGATAAAGCTACAGGTCGCTCCCTCTATGCAATGAATCCTGAGTCTCCTGATTTCTACGTGTATGACGATAACAACAACTTCGTATTCGACGAGGCCTACTATAACACTCAACTCGCCAATGCAGCTGCCGCAGGTGCTTTAGTTGAAATAGACGGTAAACACTACACTACAATCGGATCCTATGCAGGACGTAAGATTATGGGAACTGCTCTTCCTACTGTTTATGGAAGCTTCGGCACCAACCTCTCTTGGAAAGGCATAAATTTGGGAGTTCTCTTTACTTACAGTCTCGGTGGTAAGAGCTACGACAGTAACTATGCAGGCTTGATGTCTTGTTCCAATAATGCAAGTGCACTTCATAAGGACCTTCTCAATTCTTGGACTTCTAAACCGGCAGGTATAGCTGATCACACAGAAGGCACGATTTCTATCAGCGGTCAGGATTATCCTGTCATGAAGGGCACCGCAGCCGACATTGATCCCAACGGTATACCTGAGCTCAACTTCGCTAACAACGGCTATAACAACGCCGGCTCGTCAAGATGGCTCACCAGCAATGATTACCTCGTGTTCAAGAATCTCAACATCTCTTATGATTTCCCCACAAAGTGGGTTTCAGCTATGAAGATGCAGAATCTTAACCTTGGTTTCTCTGCCGATAACCTTTTCATCGCTACCAAACGTAAAGGTTTTAACCCTCAGTATTCATTCAACGGTGATCAGGGTGCATACTTCGTACCTACCCGTACATTCTCATTCGCTCTAACAGTGAAATTCTAATCTATCAAAAGAACCTACAATGAAGAAAAATATATTATACGGATCATTGATTGGTCTCTCATCCTTAGGGCTACTCGCTTCCTGCGCAAGCGACTATCTCGACGAGACTCCTATCACTGCAATCGGCACAGACGTAGCAATGGGATCCACCAAGGCTGCAAAGATGGCAGTGCTTGGTATGGCACGTGCTATGTATACTCAGTATTATGACATCTCTGCACCTCGTGGTTGTAGCGGTGAAGGCACATTCAATGCCGCTTACTCCGATGCCCTTGGGCCTGACGATGTATCTTATTTCCATATGAGGGAATTAGGCATCAACTGGTATCCCTGGAAATCTATGCCACTCCAGTCTTCCACATATTGCACCAGTGCATGGATGTATTGTTATAACTTCGTCGGTCAAGCTAACACAATCCTTGACAATATCGCCAATGCTGAGGGAGAAGAGACCGATCGCCAGTTTATCGAAGCTCAGGCTCGTACTTTCCGTGCCTTTGGCTATATCAAGGCTCTCCAGTATTTCGGCCCTCGTTGGCAGGATTCCAATAATGGAGCTAAACATGCTGTTGTACTTCGTAAGGAGAGCGGAACTTCTCCAGCTCCTCTCGGCACTATGCAGGAAGTGATTGATTTCATCTATGAAGATCTTGACACAGCTGAGAAGCTTTATCAGGAAAGTGGCTTAAAGAGAAATGCAAGTTACGAACCCGACATCTATGTGGCTTACGGCCTGCATGCACGTGCTGCTCTTCTTTGCCAAGACTGGACTACAGCGAAAGACAAGGCTCATAAAGCTCGTGAAGGCAGAGAGGTAATGTCCATGGAGGAATACTATAATGGATTTCTTGTAGAGAATGATGAGTATATGTGGACCAATTTTGATAATGACATATACTATTCTTCTCCCGGATCATGGTTCTCCTGTAACGGTTCATATCCTTCCAACTGGAAACGTGGCTATAACATCAACATCGATCTTTATAATAAACTTGATCCAAACGACGGGCGTAGAAAACTCTATTTTATGCCTGACCGTGTTGCCGACGTGGCTGCTATTCCGGGATATGAGGATGTGGCAAGCATCAAACCGGAAGACTTCTGGAATGAGTCTACAATGGTTGTGTCGGAGGTGAATTATGTCACTACTTATCCTGATATCTACTATCTTGAACCGGGAGACCCCGGCTATGAAATGAGTCTGCTTGTTTCCGGCTTCGTTCAGCTCGCAGCTAACAACAATACACTCTCAGATATGTCGGATATGGTAAGATGGCCTTATGCTATGTCGCCTGATCCATTTCCCACAAGTATGGACTTAGGTGCATCTGTTAAGATGTGGTCTCATGGCAACTACAACGATTCTGCCTATCCTTATATGCGTGCTGCCGAGATGTATCTTACAGAGGCTGAAGCTGCTTATATGGCAGGAGATATAGCAACCGCAAAGGAATGTCTTACCGCTGTCAACAGCAAACGTATTCCTGACTATGTGTGCAATACTTCAGGCGATGCCCTGCTCGACGAGATCCGTACTTGCCGTCGCATTGAGCTTTGGGGCGAGGGCTTCAATTTCCAGGATTTCAAGCGTTGGAACCTTCCCTTCGAGAAAAGAGCGTTTAAAGCCGGCGACCCAACTTCAGGTAACACAGCCTCTACTTACGCATTCAAGGTTGAAACCTCTACTAATAATGGATGGCGTCTTGCCATACCTCAGCAGGAGCTTGATGCTAACCCCGGCATTGACCGTTCACTCTTGAAATAAGTAACATGTGACATACAGTTAGATCGACTAATTAAGTCCTAAAGGAAGGCATCGTATTAAAAATACGGTGCCTTCTGTGTTATCTTCCGGATTAATATCAAGTCAGCAGTTAAGCCACATATTCTTAAAACTCCTGCTAATCGGAACCATAGCTAATAGCTGAAATTAGGAGACAACATACAAATAGCACTTCAAATTAAAACACTCTAAATTAAAACAAGATACTTAACCCTAACTATTTCTACCCTATCCTCAACTGCTAACTGAACATTTTAACTAAACGCTAAACTTCGTTTGGAAATTTGAAAGTAATTTTGTAATTTTGCAAGCAATTTTAAATCATTTTAAATTTATATTTGGTAAAAATCAAACGGTTCAACAATTTAAACTCTTATTTCCATGTTGCAGGTAAAAAAACTTAATTGGGCTTGGCTAATCGTATTCCTGATTATGCTTGGAGCCAGTATCGTCGGATGCCTTGTCACTCCGAAAGAAGGCATCTTCGACCTGACAAATTCCCACCTCTTCGCCAATGTCGCCTGGATGATCACCGCCACAATCTTCGTGCTGATGATGACTCCGGGCCTCTCCTTTTTTTATGGGGGTATGGTTCGTGTGAAAAATGTGATCTCAACTATGCTCCAAAGCTTCATCGTTATGGGTGTGGTAAGTGTTATCTGGGTTATTTTCGGATTTTCCCTTGCCTTTGGTCAAGATGTCGCGCACATCTTCGGCAATCCCGGCACCTTCTTTATGTTTGATAATGTAGGTGTAACAAACGTTACCGATGCTGAAAACGAATGGACACAGATCGGCATAGCCACTACTACTATCCCACTCGCTCTTTTCGCTCTCTTCCAAATGAAGTTTGCTATCATTACCCCATCGCTTATCACCGGCTCATTTGCGGAGCGTGTGCATTTCGCGGGCTATCTTCTTTTTATGGTGCTATGGACGATAATCGTCTACTGTCCCCTTGCTCACTGCACATGGCATCCCGACGGCCTGTTCGGTATGATGCACGTGCATGACTACGCCGGCGGTATAGTAGTACACGCAGCTTCGGGTATCGCTGCCCTCGCCGGAGCAATATTCCTTGGCAAGCGTACCGAAAGACATCAGTCACGCCCGGCAAACGTACCCTTCGTGTTGCTCGGTGCCGCCCTACTATGGCTCGGCTGGTTCGGCTTCAACGGTGGCTCATCACTCGCTGCCGACGGCATCGCCATTTCCGCTTTCCTCAACACCAACACGGCAGCAGCTACGGCAATGGTTGTATGGATAGCTATGGACGGACTGCGCGGACATAAACCATCGGCTATGGGCGCCGCTATCGGAGCAGTAGTCGGTTTGGTTGCCATCACACCCATGGCAGGATGGGTAAGTGTCGGACAAAGCGTCTGCATTGCCTTCATCATCACCATCTGCTGTAACCTCGCTTGTTCTTGGAAAGGCTACGGTCATATGCTTGATGACGCGCTCGACGTCTTCCCCACCCACGGACTCGGCGGCATAATCGGTACCGTTCTGACCGGTATCTTCGCTTACGACTTCTTTGCCTCACAAGATACAGAAATGATCTCGCGTAATGAATTTTTCTGGAACCATGTCCTTGTGCTTCTGATGGTGTTCGTTTATACTTTCGTCGTGAGTTACGGACTCTATTGGCTCACTGACAAAATCATCCCGATGCGTGTAAGCCGTAGCAGTGAAGAAATCGGTCTCGACCGTTCGCAGCACGATGAAATCTACGGCGGTGAGACCGGACTTGCAGAAGATTCTATGAGTCTCGAAGACTGGTATCGCAAAATGGAATAAAATCACCTATTCCGATTATGAAACTTGTTATGCCCGGGCATAGCAAGTTTCATAACCATCGATTAATGTTCTTCCTGATCGGCTTTTCGCATAGCTTGCTCCATAGCTTTATCGTACGCCTGGCCTCTCGGGACAAGATACCTGAAAAAAATGAAATCATCTATTATTTCTATATGGAAAGTAAAAAAAGCCCTCCTACTTCCAATACGAATCCTATAGACGTTAACGAAATTGACCAGCTTCTTGCAATCTGTAAGATCAGATAATTGGTGTGCCTGCTCCACCTCATCCAACACAGCCAACACCGAACGGAGTTCCTTCCCTCCTAATCGCTCAAGGGTTTTACTGAAATTTTTGGACAGCCTATACTTCATAGTCCTTAGCTTTTGTCCTAAGTTTGGATAATAGATCCGTCTGTTCCTGTTCTGAAATCATGACCTCACCATCCGGACAAGTCTTACAGAGATAACCATATAAAGCCTCATCATCACAATCATCCAAAGAATTGATCACCATATTCTCAATGAGTTTCTTTACACTCACACCCATAGCCGCTGCCTGTACGGCAAGACGACGGCACACATCTGTAGGCAGTTCGATAAGTTTCTTCTGCCTTGGATTACTATTTAAAGCTAATGTAGTCATAAAAATATAAATTATACTGCAAATATAGCTTATATATACAATATATCCAAATTATACATATCTCAAAATTCGCACTCTTCCGCAATCTCTAAAAAATGTCCGGATGAAAACAAAATTGGTATTGTGAGAAAAATTTTCAGATAATTTTTTAGAAATATTGACTGAATAAAAATTATTCATTAATTTTGCATCGTGTTGAGGTGGCGACACCTTGGCACGATGCCATTCTATTACTAACCTTAATATTATCTAAATGAAAAAATCATTACTTCTTGGCGCTGCCCTTACTATGGCAGCCGGAGCAATGGCTCAGCTCGCACCGGGCGAGTACTACATCAAGAATGTAGAGACAGGTATGTTCCTCAACGAAGGCTTCTCTTGGGGCACACACGCGGTTACGAAAGCTTATCCCTGTGCTTTCGACATCACCCTCAATGCACCACAGGAAGAAGGCGCGTGGAAATTAGTAGGTATCGAAGATAATTCCACACCTTTCTGGAGCACCTGGGGAGAGTATGTTGACCTCATTGGTAACGGCACACTTCACTATGAGTTCTACAACTATAATGGTGGTCACACCAACAACTGGGAAAATTGGGCTCTTGTACTTACTAATGGTCTGAAGAGAGGAGAAGAAGGATACTCAGAGTATATGTACCTACGTGCCGATGCCTATGGTTGGGGCACTGCATATAATCATGACAATGACCACGATAAGTTTAAAAATGACTTCGAGTGGGAGACTTTCCCTGCTGAAATGGATGGTGCATTTGTAACTGTGGATATAACCCGCGCAGGTACTGAGGTAACAGTAGATGCAAAAATCAAGGCTAAAAGTGGAGTCGAGCGTTACGAGTCTATTACTCTTGAGGGTATAAATACTGAAGTACTCGGTACTTTCCTCACTTGCGAAGGTTCTCACCTCCTCGTAAATCCTGAGGTTTACGGAGACATTGAGGAAGTAGCTGAAAACTACACTGTAAAATCAGCTTACGGATATATAAAGATTGAAGGCGAACCCTATATGGATGGTGGTGCTCCCACTCCTGTTTACCTCGAATCAGTTGGTGAAGCTTATAATATTAAAGTTGCTGACAAGTATCTCACAGCAAAATCTGACATTGAGAATTATCTGGACTATGTACCTCTTCATGTTGTTGACGCCACAGACGAACCGGCAGGTAACCTTTCTGCATGGCAGATTATCTCCCGTGAAGAAATGATCGCAGCACTCGCCAATGCAACTCCTGAAAATCCTGTAGAGGCTTCCTTCTTCCTCAATGCAGGCCAGATTGAAGTAAATGCTCGTAACAATATATCTTCTTGGAAATACATTAAGAACGGTGAACCCTCTGAAATCGTTACTCCTGACGGAGGATGGTTTGGTCACGGTGAGTGGTATAACAAGACGACATATGCTTGGTGTATTAATGAGGAAGGTGAAAATAAAGACCACCAAGCACCTGTAGCCGGTGTTGACGTTGTTTCTCAGGATGTTGAGGGTATGCCGGCAGGTAACTATAAGGCTGAGTATCGCGTTGTTAACCAAGCTAACACTGCTCTTGTAGTGAAATTCAATGATGCCGAGGGTAAACCTTATGAATATGAGGAGTCTGATCTTTGGTATAATTCTGCTTGGGATGCTATTGTTGAGCACGCTGAGACTGCTGAATTTACTGTAGGTGAGGATGGTAAGCTCTCTATCAAGATGGAGAAGACAATCGATCCTGAGCAGCAGAACCGCTTCGCATTCAAGAGCTTCGCTCTCTACTATCTTGGCGACGACTCTACCGGTGTTGCAAATATAGCTGTTGATGAGAACGCTCCTGTAGAATATTACAATATGCAGGGTATCCGCGTGGCTAACCCCACAAACGGTCTCTATATCAAGCGTCAGGGTAAGAAAGCTACTAAGGTTATCGTGAAATAAGATAAACCTTGAGTTCCTTAGGGAAAACTGAAATATAATAAAAGCCCTAAATACATATCGGAGGGATGCACGTGCTTTGTGCATCCCTCATTTTTTGTTAATTTCGCAGTGTGAAAATGAACGATGAGGCTATAGACCCCAATCACAAAACATATGATATGGATAGCAAGATCCCAACTATAAAAGCAGAGGATATAAATTCTTATAATTCGTTGAAGAGAGTGGTGAAAGGTCGCTTCGCACCATCGCCAACGGGACGTATGCACCTCGGCAACGTGTTTGCCGCTCTTATCTCCTGGCTTTCTGTAAAGAAACAGGATGGCAAATGGGTGCTGCGTATCGAAGACCTTGATCCGCAACGTTCACGCCTCGAATACGCCCGACTCATCGAAGACGACCTCCATTGGCTCGGACTTGATTGGGATGAAGGGGGACTCGATGACTCCGGTCCCAATCCACCTTATCGGCAAAGTATGAATGGAGAAATCTATGAGGAGGCTTTACGCAAGCTCAAGGAGACAGGGTTGACATATCCTTGCTATTGCACACGTGCCGACATAATGGCTACCCAGGCTCCGCACGAGAGCGACGGAAGAGTGGTCTATTCCGGCAAATGCCGACCGCTCGAACTCGGCGGGACGCTTACGGCTCCTCCCGAAGGTAAGGCAGAACGGGCAACCCGAATTATAGTCCCCGACGAAACAATCCATTTCACCGACCGTCTGTATGGTCCACAGTCGGTAAACCTCGCCGAGCATTGCGGTGACTTCATACTACGTCGTGCTGACGGAGCGTGGGCTTATCAGTTGGCAGTGGTGGTAGATGATGCACGAATGGGGATAACGGAAGTAGTGCGTGGAAGTGACCTGCTTCTATCATCTGCCCAGCAAATCTACCTTTACCGGCTGTTGGGATTACCTGCACCGGAATTTGCCCACGTGCCGCTGCTGTGTAACGATGCAGGTCAACGCCTCTCTAAACGCGACCGCTCAATGAGTATGGAAGAGGTGAGGAAAGTGGCTGAGCCGAGCCACGTCATCGGTCAGCTTGCTCATCTCGCAGGGCTGCTTCCGGCTCCCTTTCCCATCTCCGCACAGGGGCTGCTCCACCTCTTCTCATGGTCAGCCATTCCAAAACTGTCAAAAATCATATAAAAATGTATATTTGTCCCCCTTTTTACACCATTTATCCACTATGCATAAGAAATATTTTGTGTAATTTTGCATCATTGTAACCGAAAAACTCGATATAACCCCATCATGAAAAAACAACTTCTATCAGCAATCTTAGCTGTAGGCTGTCTTGCATCCGCAGGGGCAGCTGTCAACAAGTTGGTGGTCGAGCCTAATGCAAAGGGCGCCCCAATACCCTCCACCATGTATGGACTCTTCTTCGAAGACATTAACTATGCCGCCGACGGAGGTCTCTATGCAGAGAAAATCAAGAACCGTTCTTTCGACTTCCCGACTCCTCTCCAGGGCTGGAATGCCTTCGGAAAGGTTGAGGTGCGCAATGACGGTCCGTTTGACAAGAACCCGAACTACGTGCGCCTCTCCCCTGCCGGACATACCGACAAATGGACAGGTCTGGACAACGAAGGCTTCTTCGGAGTCAGCTTCGAGAAGGATAAGGACTATAACTTCTCAGTATGGGCACGAGTGCCGGATGGCGGCACCTCAAAAGTGCGTGTAGAGCTTGAAGACCCAGCCACAATGGGCGAAGGTCAAGACAAGTGCTCAAAGGAATTTGAAGTTAAAGGGAGCGAATGGAAGCAGTATAAGGTGACACTCAAACCCTCCGAGACTGTAGTGAAGGGTAAGCTCCGCATCTTCCTCTGTAAGCCAGAGACTACCGTTGACCTTGAGCACGTCTCCCTTTTCCCTGCCGACACTTGGAAAGGACGTGAGAACGGACTGCGTGCCGACCTCGTACAGAAACTTGCTGCTCTAAAACCCGGTGTATTCCGTTTCCCCGGCGGTTGTATTGTAGAGGGTACCGATATGGATACACGTTACCAATGGAAAAATACCGTCGGTCCTGTAGAGAATCGTCCTGTAAACGAAAACCGCTGGCACTATACTTTCCGCCACCGTTTCTTCCCCGACTATTTCCAGAGCTACGGACTCGGTTTCTATGAATACTTCCTCCTCAGCGAAGACATCGGCGCGGAGCCACTTCCAATCCTCAATGTAGGTCTTGTTTGCCAGTTCCAGAACCACGATGAGAGTGCCCATGCACAGCTCGACGAGCTTCAACCATTCATCGACGACGTTCTTGACCTTATCGAATTTGCCAACGGTCCGGTCGACTCCAAGTGGGGCAAGCTCCGTGCAGAGATGGGTCATCCCGAACCCTTCAACCTGAAATATGTAGGTATAGGCAACGAGCAGTGGGGACCTGAATATCCCGCACGTCTCGAACCCTTCGTAAAGGCAGTACGCGCCAAATATCCCGATATAAAGATTGTAGGCAGCTCCGGTCCCGACTCCGAGGGTGAGCAGTTTGAATTCCTCTGGCCGGAGATGAAGCGTATCAAAGCCGACCTCGTTGACGAGCACTTCTATCGTCCCGAAAGCTGGTTCCTCGCACAAGGCAACCGTTACGACAATTACGACCGTAAAGGTCCGAAGGTATTCGCAGGTGAATATGCCTGTCACGGTAAAGGGAAAAAATACAACCACTTCAATGCCTCGCTCCTTGAAGCAGCCTTTATGACAGGTCTGGAGCGCAACGCCGACATCGTGGAGATGGCTACATATGCACCTCTCTTCGCACACGTTGAGGGCTGGCAGTGGCGTCCCGATATGATCTGGTATGATAACCTCCGCTCAATGCCCACAGCAAGCTACTACGTGCAGCAGCTCTTCTCCCTCAACAAGGGTTCCCAGGTAGTGCCTTTGAAGATGGATGGTAAGCCGGTAGCCGGCAACGAGGGTCAGAACGGTCTCTTCGCATCTGCCGTGAAGGAGGATCCCTCCGGCGACCTTATCATCAAGGTGGCTAATACCGGCGACGAAGCACAGGAGCTTCAGATTGATTTCAAGGGTCTGAAGAAAAACCAGAATTACTCCAACGTAACTATGACTACTCTCCACGCCGATAATGACGCAGAGAACACTCTCGACAATCAGGAAATTGTGAAGCCCAAGACCCAGACATTCACCGACAAGGACATCAAGGATATGAATGTCACTCTTCCTGCCAAGACTTTCGCAGTTTATCGTTTCAGTAAATAACCC
>CAMWTL010000070.1 GCA_947177145.1 uncultured Porphyromonadaceae bacterium | reverse complement strand
ACGTGGACGCTTCCGACTCCGTGATTGCCCAGACAAAGGCACGTATACCCTGGCTTCTTATAGGCATTGTCGGCGGTATAGTAAATTCACTTATCCTCGGCGGCTTCGAGGCTCAGATTGCAGCCGTCACTGCCTTGGCTATCTTTATCCCACTTATCGGCGGCACAGGCGGCAACGTCGGTGTGCAGGCATCCGCTATCGTGGTGCAAGGTCTCGCCAACGGTCGCCTTGAAATCAAGAACGCTTGGAGCCAGATAGGCAGGGAATTTCTCGTGGCTATGCTCAACGCCGTGGTCATCTCCACAGTTGTTTTCCTATACATCTTCTTCACGCAACCGTCTGAATATAAATACTCTGTGGCTCTTGCCGTAGGAGCGTCGCTATTCGCTGTGGTGATATTCGCCACCGTGTTCGGCACCCTCGTGCCCCTTACCCTTGAACGACTGAAGATAAATCCTGCCCTCGCCACAGGACCCTTCATCCAGATTACCAACGACGTGGTGGGTCTGCTCATCTACGTAGGTATGTCAACCTGGATGCTCTCTGTATTTCAATAAATCTAAAATCATATTTCCATCGTGGCTAAAATTGCCGAGACACCGCTTATGCTCCAGTATCTGGAGATGAAAAAGAAACATCCCGACGCGATATTGCTTTTCCGTGTCGGCGACTTCTACGAAACATTCTGTGAAGATGCCATATCGGCGAGCGAGATTCTCGGTATCACGCTTACCCGACGCGCCAACGGCAAGGCACAATCGGTGGAACTCGCCGGATTTCCCCACCATGCCCTTGACTCGTATCTTCCGAAACTCGTGAGAGCCGGAAGGCGCGTAGCGATATGCGAACAACTTGAAGATCCGAAACTTACGAAAAAACTCGTAAAAAGGGGCATCACGGAGTTGGTGACTCCCGGCGTAAACACCTCTACGGGGGCATTGCAAGCCAAGGAGAATAATTTCCTTGCAGCCGTACATATAGCGAAGAAAACGGTGGGAGTAGCGTTTCTCGACATCTCCACAGGGGAGTTCCTGTGTGCCGAGACCACTCCGGAGGAGGTAGACCGTCTGCTCAATCATTTGGAGCCTAAGGAGCTTTTGCGTATGAAGGGCACCCGCGACTTCTGCACCGCACATTTTACCCATAAATGCAGTGTGTTTGAACTCGACGATTGGGTTTATACCACCGCAGCAGCCGAAGAGCGGCTTCAGAAACAATTCTCAACCTCCACACTCAAAGGTTTCGGCGTGGAGAATCTTCCAGCCGCTGTGATAGCCGCTGGAAGTATACTGCATTACCTTGACCTTACAAGCCACACACGTATATCACATATCACCTCTCTCGCACGAATAGACAACCGCCGGTATATGCACCTCGACCGCTTCACGGTGCGCAATCTGGAGCTTCTCGACCCTATGAATCCGGAGGGGAAAAGTCTTTTGAAGGTGTTAGACAAGACGCTATGTCCTATGGGCTCACGTATGCTCCGACGCTGGCTTATGCTTCCGCTGCTTGATCCCGCTGCTATAAACCGCCGTCTCGACGCAGTGCAGACATTCTTTGACAACCGAGAAATGAGGGAGAGAGGACGTGAGGCAGTACGCACTACGGGCGACATCGAACGTCTCGGCTCACGAGTGGCTTCCGGCAAGATAACACCCAGGGAGATGGTGCAGCTCTCCAACGGTGTCAAAGGAGCTATGGTGCTTCGCAGCCTTCTCCAAGAGGATGGCAATGATGTGCTTCGCGCCCTTGCAGCGTCTATGCCCGATGTGGCAGAAGTGGCACAGTGGATTGACGCGCAGATCAATCCCGACGCCACCAACTCTTTCGGCAAAACCCCTATAATAGCAGAGGGAGTTGACCCTGAACTTGACGACCTGCGTAACCTCCGCGCCAACAGCCACGACCGGCTTCTTGCGATTCAGGCACGTGAGATAGAAAGTACCGGCATCACCTCCCTTAAGGTACACCAGAACAACGTATTCGGGTATTATCTTGAGGTACGCAACACGCATAAAGATAAAGTGCCTGAGCATTGGATTCGCAAACAGACTCTCGTAAATGCCGAACGGTACATAACCCCGGAGCTGAAAGAACTTGAAGAGAAGATCAATGGTGCAGAGGAAAGGATAGCTGAGATTGAACTCCGCATATACACGGAACTGCTCAACAAAATAAACACCCGTTTTCCGCAACTCCACGCCACAGCCTCAGCCGTAGCTACAGCCGACTGCCTGCTTTCCTTTGCAGAGGTTGCCGACGAATATGGCTACGTGCGCCCTGAGATAGACGATTCCCTGTCAATATCAATCACCGAGGGGAGACACCCGGTGATAGAGCGCAATATGCCTCCGGGTGAATCCTACGTCTCCAATTCCGTAAATCTTGATTCCGACACCTGCCAGATAATGATGATCACGGGTCCGAATATGAGCGGCAAATCAGCTCTGCTTCGACAGACAGCCCTTATAGCACTTATGGCTCAGACAGGTAGTTTCGTGCCGGCGAAAGAGGTGAAAATGGGCGTGGTTGACAAGATATTTACCCGTGTGGGTGCCAGCGACAATATATCTTCCGGAGAATCGACATTTATGGTGGAGATGAATGAAGCCGCCGCTATACTCAACAATATGAGCGGACGCTCCCTGATACTCTTTGACGAACTTGGACGCGGCACATCCACCTACGATGGTATCTCAATAGCATGGTCTATTGTGGAGCATATACACGAAAACGGACGTTTCAGGCCTAAGACACTCTTCGCTACCCATTACCACGAACTTAACGAGATGGAGAAGAATTTTCCGCGTATAGCCAATTTCAACGTCTCTGTAAAGGAAATAGCGGGTAAAGTGGTGTTTCTCCGCAAACTCGAGAAGGGGGGATCGGCACACAGTTTCGGCATCCACGTGGCGAAATTGGCAGGTATGCCCCCCTCCATTGTGAAAAGGGCTGACGAGGTGCTTCTGCAACTTGAGACAGCATCTAAATCGGTGGAAGGCAGCAAGGATACGGTGTCGAAAAGCGGACTCGAACAACTCGGAGCCAAAAGCGAGGGTTATCAGATGAGCCTCTTCCAGCTCGACGATCCGCTTCTTTCGCAAATTCGTGACCAGCTGCTCGATGTCAATATCAATAACCTGACCCCTATACAAGCCCTTAACCTGCTCTCTGAACTTCAAGGGCTTCTCACAGGCAAGTGAGGGGATTAAACCATTATCCAAAAATTGGCTCAAACAAAGAAAACTCTCCTACAGAAAGTGACCTCTTTTCATAATATATTTTCCTTCGTAAGACATTGGCGTACTCTTGTCAGCATGCTGTGTCTCTTCCTTGTGTTGCTGCTCTCGGCAGGGTGCAGTACTAAAAAAAACACTGCAATGTCGCGCCAATGGCAAGCCTTCAACACACGCTACAACGTATATTTCAACGGCTCTGAACACTATAACGAGCAGCTGAAGGCTATGGAGAACAACTACGAGGACGATTACACACGCACCCTTCTCACCCACCCGGCTGAAGCACGTGCCGACAACAAGCTGCCCCAGCCCTCGGGCGATTTTAAACGCACCATCGAAAAGATGCAGAAGGCAATCCAGTTACATTCCATCACCAAGAAACCGACAAAGCGTACCAACTCTGCCAAAGACAAGGCTTTCCGTGCCCGCGACGAGTTCAACCCCTTTCTGCACAATGCTTGGCTTATGATGGGACGGGCACAGTATCTTAACGGCGACTTCCTCGGCGCCGCCTCCACGTTCCTATATATCTCACGACATTTCACTTGGATGCCGAATGTGGTGACCGAGGCTCGTCTATGGCAGGCACGTTGCTATTGTGCGCTCGACTGGCTATATGAGGCAGAAAATGTCCTTCGACTTGTTAAGGAAAAAGATTTGACTTCCAAATCGCTGCGTCACCTGTATAATCTTGTGCGTGCCGATTATTTTGTACGTGCCGAAGAATATGAACAAGCCATAACTCCCCTACGAGAAGCCGCAAAAGGAGCATCAGGTTCTCAGAAAAACAGGCTTTGGTTCCTTTTAGGGCAAGTGTATTCCCAGCTCGGTCGTCGCCAACTCGCTTATGAGGCGTTCAAGAAAGCCGGATCAGGTGCGTCTACCCCATATCGTACCAAATTCAATGCCCGTATTCGCCAGAGTGAGGTTTACGCCGGCACTAATATACGTAAGGAGGTAAACTCACTTAAAGCGATGACACACTATGAGCGTAATAAGGAGTATCTTGACCAAATATATTATGCCATCGGCAACCTTTATCTTTCACGCGGAGACACGGCAGAGGCTAAAAAGAATTATCTGATAGCGGTTGAGAAATCTACCCGTAACGGCATCGACAAAGCCATGGCACAGCTTGCGTTAGGCAATATCTATTTCAAGGAGGGGGACTACGTGAAAGCTCAACCCTGCTATTCGGAGGCTGTACCTCAGTTGCCTGACAACTATCCCAACTACAAGACACTGCGCCTGCGCAGCGATGTGCTCGACGAGTTGGCAGTATATGCCGGCAACGTGCATCTTCAGGACTCACTGCTTACGCTCTCCAAGATGTCGCCCGAAGAGAGGGAGGCAGCCTGTAAGAAGTTGGTGGAGGAGCTTATAAAAAGGGAGAAAGAGGCTGAGGAAGCAGCCAAGAAGGAGGAATATCTCGCCTCACAGCAAGGCAATTCCAGCCCTATGGATAAGAATACACCCTCCACTCCGGGTATGACTATGAATTCCGATAAATCTTGGTATTTCTACAACACTATGACCAAGAACGCCGGTAAGACGGAGTTCCAGCGCAAATGGGGTGCCCGTAAATTGGAAGACGACTGGCGAAGACGTAATAAAGCCACATTCTCGCTCGATGATGACGAGGAAACGGAATCTGACGATGAGGCTCTGACAGCTGAGAACGATTCTGTGCCGGCAGCCGACAAGGAGATGCTTGAGAAAGCCAACGACCCCCACAATGTGGAGTATTATCTGAAGCAAATTCCCACCACTCCGGAGGAGATACAGACAGCCAACGACGTTATCCAGGAGGGTCTGTATAATATGGGTATCATCCTTAAAGACAAACTTGAGGATTTCCCGGCTGCACGTGAGGAATTCAATGCTCTCGACACCCGTTATCCCGACAACATATATCGACTTGACGTATACTACAATATGTATCTGATGGCGGTGAGGGAAAATAATGCAGCTCTCGCCGAGCAATGGAGACAGAAAATACTCACGGAATTTCCAGAGAGTGCCTACGGACAGGCTATGCTCGACCCTAACTATTTCGATAATCTCAGGATGATGCATCAGGTGCAGGAGAATATGTATACTGAAGCTTACAGTGCCTACCTCTCCGACAATAACGAGATGGTACACGAGCTGACAAAGAAGATGGAGACCGACTATCCCCTGTCGCCCATCCTTCCGAAATTCGTGTTCATAGATGCCCTCTCCTACCTCACCGAGAAGGATTACACGCTTTTCCAGGACCGCCTCACGGAACTGCTTAAGAAATGGCCCGAAACGGATATGACCGATATGGCTTCAGCAATTGTCAAGGGTCTGAAAGAGGGCAAGACACCCAACGCGGGTCTGTCAAACTCCCGAGGTATGATATGGGATATACGCTTGTCTGATTCAGAGGAACCTACCGGTGCCGACGGCGAACCTGCCAACTTCGAGAGAGATCCCGACTCACCGCAGTATCTTGTATTTGCCTTCCCACGCGATGAGGTCAATGCGAATCAGGTGCTCTATGACGTGGCTCGCTTCAACTTTTCATCGTTTATGGTGAAAGACTTCGATCTTGAGCAGATGAGTTTTTCTAATATAGGTCTGCTTATCGTGAAAGGCTTCGCTAATCTCCGAGAACTTGAGCACTACCGCAACATTATGGAGAGCAGTGACTTGGATTTACCGGCTTCAGTGCGACCTATTATGATTAGCCAACACAATTTCGATGTGCTCCTAAAGGGTGGACGTTCATTTGAGGAATACTTCCGATTTGAGGAGGAGGCAGAGGCAGAGCATACCGAAGAGGAGGTTCTCGGTCCCGGCAAGACGATGCCTAAACCCGACGATGTAGAGCCGGATGAAAATGACGAGGAAACTGAAGAAGAGCAATCTGAAAACTTGGAAGCTAATCCGGAAGAGATTCCCACCGAGAACTTGGAAGAGCCTTTGCAGGAGCAATCTGAAGACGTTAAACAGGAAGTTCCGGAGGAAACTGAGGAAGTTAAAGAGAACCCGGAAGCCGAAAATAGCGTTGTCAAAGAAAACGAGGGGGATTCCCCGATCATAATTTATTGAATCGTTTTTCAATCAAAAAGGAATCGATTCATCCCATCAAATTTTATTGAAAAAGAATGGAAAAAATACTCTGGGCAGACGATGAGATCGATCTCCTCAAGCCACATATAATGTTTCTTAAAGCCAAAGGCTATGATGTCACCACCGTGTCTAACGGACGTGATGCCCTCGACACGCTTGACCACGAGCGTTTCAATCTCATCCTACTTGACGAGAATATGCCGGGTCTTTCGGGACTGGAAACCCTTGCACGTATCAACCAGACTCATCCCGAAGTGCCCGTGATAATGATTACCAAATCGGAAGAGGAGAATCTTATGAACCAGGCTATCGGCAACCAGATTGCCGACTACCTCATCAAGCCGGTCAATCCTAATCAGATACTCCTCTCCATAAAGAAGAATCTGCATAGCGGTCAGTTGATGGCACAGCAGGCGACATCGGGTTATCAGCAGGAATTCCAAAAGATTACGTCACTGATAAATATGGCAGACACTGTAGAAGAATGGATGGAAGTTTACCGTCAGCTTGTATATTGGGAGCTGAAACTCGCCGACACCGACAACTCTATGGGAGAACTTCTGCTTATGCAGAAACGTGATGCCAACAGTAATTTCTGCAAGTTTGTTAAGCGTGAATATGAGGGATGGGTAAATACTGACCATCATCCCCTTATGAGCTACGAGCTTTTCAAAAAGCGTGTGTTCCCTATGCTCGACAAAGGGGAGAAGGTATGCTTCATACTCATTGATAACTTCCGTCTTGACCAATGGAGAGTGATTCAACCGCTTCTTTCCGAATGGTTTAATATCGATGAGGAACTTTACACCACTATCCTTCCGACATCCACGCAGTATGCCCGTAATTCGATATTTGCCGGACTTATGCCTTTGCAGATAGCCACGATGTTCCCGAATCTTTGGGTAGACGAGGATGAGGACGAGGGGCTGAATATCCACGAAAGTGAGCTTATCAAGACGCAACTCGACCGTTTCCGTCGCAAAGAGACTTACTCCTACAATAAACTTAACGACTCATCGGCTGGCGAAAAGTTCCTTCAGAAACTCAATTCGCTTAAGGACACTCCCCTCAATGTGGTGGTTCTCAACTTCATTGATATGCTTTCCCACGCCCGTACAGAATCGAAGATGATTCGTGAATTGGCTAATTCCGACGCTGCCTACCGATCGCTTACAGAATCTTGGTTCCGTCACTCGTCTTCACTCGACATATTCCGCCGTATGGCAGATCTCGGTTTCAAGGTAATTGTGACTACTGACCACGGCACAATCCGTGTGGATAATCCGATAAAGGTTGTTGGCGACCGCAACACCAATACCAATCTGCGCTATAAGGTAGGTAAGAACCTCAACTATAATCCCCGCCAGGTATATGAGATGCACAATCCGAAGAAGTTCGGTCTTCCATCACCCAATCTGTCAAGCACCTTCATCTATGCTTGCAACGAGGATTTCTTCTCCTATCCCAACAACTACAACTACTACGTGCAGTATTACACAGGCACATTCCAGCACGGCGGTATATCCCTCCAGGAGATGCTCGTCCCCTTCGTCACCCTCACTCCGAAGTAAGCACTCTCAACCCAATAGAGCCATTCATCTCAATGAAACTGATATATTACATAATATTGCTGTTAGGATTGGCTACAGTGCCCGAAATATCGAAGCAACGGTTAGCCGTAAGGGAAGTGGCTGCAAAGGCAGTTGCCGGCGATCCCAAGGCTCTCTACGACCTTGCTATGCTTCACGATATGGGTTACGATTCCATCCCTGTGGATTCTGTACGCTCCACCCTGCTTTACCGACTCTCGGCTGAAGCAGGGTACGCTCCGGCACAGAATTATCTTGGTTTTAGATACTTCAACGGTGAGGCAGTGCGTCAGGACGTGGACTCAGCACTCTATTGGATGGCGAAAGCTGCCGGTAACGGCGATGCCAAGGCTGCTAATAATCTTGGCTATCTCCTCGCCAATAGCGAAAAAGTGACACGCGACTACCCACAAGCTATATACTGGCTTACCAAAGCTGCTGACGCGGGTCTTCCGGCAGGTATGAGTCAGTTAGCCGACCTATATCGTATGGGACAGGGTTGCACCCCCGACACTGCACGTGCCGAAGCCCTCTATACACGTGCCATTCAGGCAGGGCTACACGATGCCGAATTGAAACTGCTTGCCATGAAAGGTAACCAATGGCTAACTCTTTCCCCCGACTCAGCCCTCACCTTAGGCAAATACCATTACTCTCATGGTGCGCCAGTCATAGCCGTCACCCTCTTCGAGAATGTCGCAAGCTACAAAGATAATAAGAATAGCGTTGCCTATAATGCTGCTACAAAGGCATTGGCACTTTTAGGGGATGCTTATTCACGTGGACTCGGAGTGGAATACGACCACGACCGTTCTGTAGCACTTTTCTATGAAGCCGCTTTAAGGGGTGACCCCTCCGCAGAATTTGTCATAGCCGAACTCCTTGACATCTTCCCCGATGCCTTGGATGCTATCACCCCTATCCAAGACATCAACCTCAATCACGCCTCCAGTAACCCCCCACAAACTATCCCTCATCCTAATCCGAGCAATATTGCTTCAACTTCCTCAAACAACTCAGATATTGACCCCTCACAGCTCACCAACGCAGCCTACTGGTATGAACGAGCTGCAGCGCAGGGCATAACCGATGCCGCCACAGCCACTACCCGCCTCCTCGAATAATCTCTCCACCTTCTAAATTGGGTATAACCCCTTAAACTTGGTAAAATTTCCCTCAAAATTCCAATCATAAAAAACGACTTATTTCCAAAAGTGATATTTTTGACCCACTTTTGGAAATAACAGAAAACATTAAACAATTGGTTGCTACTAATACTCTACAGTTACAAACTCAGATTCAACATTCATCACATAGTAATATCTTTACATTATGAGATCTATATATCCTCTCCTTATGCTTATTCTACTATTGGTAGCTTGTGGCATAGCCTCATGCTCCAATCATAAGCAGCAAGAGGTACTTAACCGTGCAGAATCTCTAATAGAATCACATCCTGATTCTGCTTTGACTATTCTTGAAGGGATAGAGAAATCGGAGCTTGACTCAAAAGAAGAACAGGCTCAATATGCCCTACTCATGTCTATGGCTCTGGATAAGAACTATATTGACACCACGGCTTTTGATGTTCTCCAACCTGCCATAGATTACTACCTGAAAAATGGCAATGCAAATGATAAGCTTAGAACATACTACTATCAAGGTCGAATATTCCAGAACCAAGGAGATCGAGACAATGCTCTGAACTCATTTATCAAGGGTATTGATGTATCTACTGAGAGTAATGATTCTTTGTGTATTGCAAGAACTCTTGTTGCACAAGGAGGATTGTACGATGGATTTTACGATTTCGATAGCTACACTAAGTGTCATTTGAAAGCAGCTAAGATATATAAAAATTTATCTCTTAGTTGGAATGAATTCGACTGTTTACTTAACGCTCTAAACGGAGCCATAGCATCTGGCAATAAGATTCAAGGAGATAGCATTTTATACCTATGCAACGAATTTAAAGATTTAGACACTACTCATAAACTGACGTTAACTAGATATAAATTATTGCATGCTCTAAAATTTGGAGACATTCAAAAACTTAGAATCTTGATTGAACGTTTGGAAGACAATTCTAATCTTGACACAAATATCTTACTCAATCTCGCATTAGCATATAACAAAGTGGGCAATGCTGTGAAGGCAAAGTATCTGCTTGATTCTATTACTAATGGATATACGTACGATACTCTTAAATATTTGGCTATATCAGTCCCCATTCTTGAAAATATGGGTAATTATAAGGATGCTCTTGCTGTTTATAGAGAATTCAGCCACACAATGGATTCTATAAACACATTAAGATTCGATCAAAAAGTTCAAACCGTTGAAGATAAACATAAATTAGAGCTTCAAGCCCAACAAGACGCAAGAGAAAATGCTAAAATTATTTGGGGTTGTATAGTTGGTATTGTCTTCTTAATATTATTAGTGTTGATTCTGTTTTTACTTTTCCGTAGTAATAAAAGTCAAAAAGACTTGGCTATTGAAAGAGCGAAGACCTCAGAACTTGAAAACAAGCAATTAAAGTCAGATAATGAAATGACTCTTCAGAAAGCGAAAATTACTGAGTTTGAAAACGAGAAACTTAAATCTGAAAAAGATAAAGCTATCCAACAAACTAAAATTACGAAATTAGAAAATGAAAGTCTGAAATCCGAAAGAGAAAAGTTGATACTTGAAAACAAGAATTTACAACTGGAAAGGGATAAAAAAGCATTAGAATCCGAAAATTTGGCTCATCGTGTCGAGATACTGGAAAATGAAAGTATGAGTTTGAAGGAATTGATAGATTCACAGGAAGAATTGCCCTTAGAAGTTCAACAGGCCATAAAAGTACGTATCGAGATGTTAAATGCTTTAATGGCTGGTTATATAACGGATAATGAAAAGTACGAAAAGCCTTACGAGTCATGGATTAAAGAACTCACAGACAATACTGAGGAATTTATGAACAGTAACCGACTGGCATTTCAAGCTTCACATCCTCGGTTCATCCATTATTTTGAAGAACATAACTTAACTGTCAGTGAAATCAATTATGTATGCCTTTACGCCATTGGACTGAGGGGCAAGGAGGTTGGGAACTATATGAAAAAACGTAGTCATGTCAATATCAGTAGCGGAATACGTAAAAAACTCGGTATCGATAAGCATGAGACAAATATTGGTATCTATGTGCGTAAACTTCTAAAAGAATTATAAATCCGTCCTCTTACTGAAAGTTTTTTACTATGTTCCAAAATTGAAACTTTCATATTCACCAACTTGCTACATACCAATACTCTACAGAAACAGCTTATGAAACTCTTTATTCTTTAAATGAAAGTAGCTTGTACTATTTTTGTAATAAAAAGTACCTTGAAAAGCATATTATCATTATCCAAGAGAGTACTTGTATTTATAAACCTAAAACAATTTTCAGCATATATGAGCTACAATACATTTGTGCCATACTCTGTGAGGGTTTAGAAAAGAATATGAACTCATAGCTAACATTAAGCACCAATATGATTTTAGTTAGTCAATATGACATAAGCTGAAGAGGTGTTCTAAAACTACACATCTACGAAATCACCTTCAAAAACTTTCAGATGGCAGCATTTATGAAAGTCAGAGAGGCAAAGTTCAGAAATAAATCCTCCTTAATATTTTAACATTCTAATTTACAGTATTTTATAATAATATTATTTTTTTCAAATATGAAAGTTTTATTTTGGAAGATGAAAGTTGTTCATAGTAATTTTGCAACATCAAAATCAATCAAAACACATATCTAAAATGAAAAAAATCTTATCGCTCATTCTTGTAATGATAGCAGTAGCTCTCCCTGTGATTGCTCAAGACTCATCAAGCCACTCCTCTACTAGACGAGTTAGCATAGAAGTAAGTCAAACAAAAGGGACAACCACTCCTGTGCATCGTGCGCCTATGCGCATCAATATAGAAGCGTACTATAACGAACAAAACGGTGTCTTAGATATTTGTTACGACGGTGAAGCAATTGGAGAAACTTTTCTTTACTTAAACAACACCATTATCGGATATGATTCCGAGATAAATACTTCGTTCCAAATTTTGACTCCTGGACTCTATAAAATAGAAGTTATTGGAGAAACTTGGATAGCACAAGGGTATATACAAATAGAGTATTAAGTTAACACAAAAGAAATCGCCCTAAATAGTAAACCGAGCATTACTGAAAATCCCTCCGTCATTAGTAGGGTGGAGGACCGCAATAATAGTGATGGTATTCATCGCTCTACTAGAAGCAGTATAATTATTGCCTACCTATACTCAAACGGAGAATTAATCCTCCAGCATTTCATTGAATAAATTTAAACTCAATAACTTAGTTATTATAAATTTCAATAAATATGTTAGAACAGCTATATCGGTTTAAAACAAATAAATCAAGAAGAAGAGGTATTTCATTTATCCTAGTGTTAGGCTTCCTTATAATTAACATCGGATGTACTAATAAAACTAACTCTCAATCTTATAATTTTGAGGAAGCAAGATGGGATTCTATAACCAGAATGTCATATGATATGGAGGATATTATTGAATCTATTTTTACTAATCAAGGGTATAAATTACCCAAAGACATCAATTATAAACAAGTTTCTGATCAAAGTATCATTTTTAACTTTTGCGAAGATAGAATTTATGCCCATATATCGCCTCTATCTTGTTGGTCGTGTGTAAAAAGTATTAAAAATCATCTCTGTCTCTTATACACGTATCCGAGCCCACGAGAACATACTGAAGAGCGTATGCCGT
>CAMWTL010000069.1 GCA_947177145.1 uncultured Porphyromonadaceae bacterium | reverse complement strand
CCTTATAGATGATTTCACCTTTTGACCATTTCACAATCTCGTCAAGTCCGGCACGATTGGTGGGATTACGCCGGGTCAATGCCTTGATAAGCGATAACAGGTGTTCGCTCATCTCATTTTTCGATGGATACGGCAATGCCTCCTCAAGCTTATCCTCCACAAGTTTTCTCTCGTCGGCAATCAATCTACCCTCACCCATCCAAAGTGCAAGCAAGGTCATACCCATCGAGAAGAAGTCGGCTTTGGGTCCTACATACGTCGGTTTGTCGGTATAGAAAATATACAGCTCCGGAGCAGCGTATATTTTTGTCTTTCCATTGTCCGTAACTGTCTGACCGTTTTTATCCAAAATCTTTGCCAAACCCCAGTCAGTCAAAACAAATTGTGTGTGGCTATCATCCCGATAAAGGAAGTTGGCAGGTTTCACATCACGGTGAAGAATACCATGTGAATGGGCAAAATCGAGTGTGGCTGCCATACGTGCCGCTATCTCCTTCATCTGCTTCTCATCACCTGTAAGTTGCAGCGAAGCCATTGAGCCACCGCTGCAATATTCCATTATCTCATAGTCGTGTGTCTGACCTGTCTTATCGTCTTTCCAGACTCCGTGGGCGTATATGTCGATAAGCATACCGTTACCACGAAGATTCATAACCCGTTCAAGCACCTCGTGATTAGGGTGTATGCCCAAGCGATAGAGTTTCAAGGCAAAATTATTACCTCCATTCTCTATCTGGAATATCGTAGCCTCGCCCGAATTGGTGGAGATCACTCTAAGCACCTTATAAGTGATGCCGTCAATTATGAATTGGGTGTAGGATGTTACATCCCCTTTAGTATTTACTGATGGTGCAGCTCCGGTATTACTTACTTGGGGTGCGCCGCCCCAACCCGGCTGTGCTCCGTCAGCCCCCGTATTGCTTGCCTGGGGCGCTCCGCCCCAACCCGGCTGCGATCCGTCAGCCCCCGTATTGCTTGCCTGGGGCGTTCCGCCCCAACCAGGCTGCGCTCCATCAGCCCCCGTATTGCTTGCCTGGGGCGCTCCGCCCCAACCTTTATTATTATCCTTATCCATTAGTCGTAAACTGTTGCTTGTGAATGTGTCGGTACTTCCGAAACTGTCCAATGTCCACCTAACCAGGGTTTATAACATTCCGAAGGGGCTCTGTGCTTACAGCCGCAATAATTACAAATCCAATACTGTGGTACTTTTGTCCATCTCGTAACAGTGATTTTCCGTGCCGAGAAAAAGTTACGTTGCTCCTGAGGTGTGGCTGTGGGTTCAGGAAGCATAGCAGCCAATTCAGCCTCAAGTTGTTTTGCCACGGCTTTATATTGTGCTACGGCATCAGCCAAACTGGTTGAATTGACACTGAATGTGTTACTTCTGTTTTCTTTCTTATGTACCTGTTTGGGTTTGGAATCTTGAGTGGGCGATACAATAGGCTTGACATTAGCCACGTCGCCAAATAGTGAGGCATAACGATTTATAGCAGCTCGGTCAGCCTCCGTAATTTTCGCACTGGTATCAAGAGTTTGCCCCCCTACTATTACATCGTCAACTCCTGCAACTCCTTCCTGAGAAAGTCTGGCAATCAGCTCATCAAGCTCGAACAACTTCTCAGCCAACTTCTCGGCTTTCTGAAAATGTGGGTCAGCTTTGGCTTGCCTTACAGCTTCACGGGCAAGGTCGTCAAGTGGGGTGTTACACTTGCTGCAAAAACTCCCTTGGTTCATCTCTCCGCATACAGGACATTTTATGCCACCACGCGGACCACCACATTCAGGACAGAACATATCATCCTCCTCCATTTCTGCTCCGCAGAACAAGCAATGATTGGATGAATAATCCTCAGAATCTATACTGAGTTCTATATGTTCTCTGTCTTTTCCTTTCTCTTTTTCCTTATATCGACGTTGTTCCATATGTTAAAGTGTAGTTTAAACTATATGTCAAAATATAGTTTTATCTGTTCATTAAAAGTATATTTTAATCTATTTATTGATGGATTATTTAATCTGCTTATATAAGATTGGATTACCTGAAAGTATAGTCCACTCCCGGTTGTTATCCTTAAAAAGTTACTATTCCTAAAGGTATGGCTTAAATTCGGTGACATATCTCAAATTATAGCTAACTATATTACAAAGATTTATCACCTTATTCAACCCTTAGTTGCTTGACAAACTGCTTAGTTGCTTGATGAAATGTCGGATTATTGTTTGATAACGATTAAAAAGCTATAATAAACACAAAATGCCGACTTAATTACAGCAAATTTGGCAAATCTCTCAAGGAACTCCAACAAAGTTAAACAAATAAATTCAATTACACAATAGTTCCAATCACTACACTATATCCTTACAACACAATAATTTCCAAAAATCACGGTTTTCCGTGATCATTCCTTACCCATCCCTACTTCCTAAATCCTCCTCTAACCAACCACAAATTTATACTAACCGTTTTACCACCTATTCATAAA
Source organism: uncultured Porphyromonadaceae bacterium (assembly GCA_947177145.1). Classification (GTDB taxonomy): domain Bacteria; phylum Bacteroidota; class Bacteroidia; order Bacteroidales; family Muribaculaceae; genus Lepagella. The sequence goes on along the minus strand of CAMWTL010000069.1, from coordinate 10,287 downwards.
AATCCAAGCTTTTTATGGAATTTTTTCACATTTTTCCAAGGGTTTCACACCCTATTTTTCACATTTTTTTCCGACATTTTTAAAGCAAATTTCACATTTTTCCAATACAAACCTTATAATTTGATAAATTATTCACTTACTTCTTATGGTATAATTAATCTCATTATGGCATAATTACTTCACGGCATAATCAATTCATAATGTGATCATTTTTTTCATATATCAAATTTTATTTGTAACTTTACAAACAAATTCTAAAAGATAAAAACTTATGGCACGACCAATCAAAGACACTCCGGAACTTACAGGACAAGATGCCATTCGATTTGAGACACTCATATCGAATCCTCGACCGGTATCTGCTGAAGAGAAGGAACGTGCACGCAAAGCCTATGAAGTGATGAAATCTATCAGCAACTTCCAATGGTGATATGGACTTAAGCAAACTCAGACAATTCCAGCTGACACCCACTACTGATATAAAACCTTTTCAATGTGGGGATGCCGACTTGAACGAATTTCTTTTTGAAGATGCTAAACATTTTCAAAAAGAGCTTATGGCTATCACCTATTTGCTTGAATATATGGAAAAGAATCAGACAGTAGCTTATTTTAGTCTACTCGCTGATAAAATCATATTTAATCCGGATGAAAAAGGTGTCTGGAACAAACTTAATCGTAATATTCCTAACTCTAAAAGGCGTAGAAGTTATCCTGCTGTAAAAATTGGTAGGCTCGCAGTAAACGAATTTTATTCAGGTGAAGGAATTGGTACCTTTATTCTTGACAACATAAAATATGCATTTGCCAATGTAAAGAGATTAGGATGTCGCTTTATAACAGTTGACGCATTAAGTACAGCAGTAACTTTCTACGAGAAAAACGGATTTCGATTCTTCACCGAGCAAGATAAATATGATGAAACAAGATTGATGTTTTTTGACCTTAAAACCTTTTTATCGTAACAAAAGCTCAACCTATTCCTACACATAATACGACCTTTTTTCTTTGATAATTATACATCTCTTCTTTGATGATAAAGAAGGGAAAGAGGTGGCTCTATACTTCAGAAAGACGAATGGTATTACCTTGCATCTCCGATTTATAGTAAGATAATATACCGATATAGGAGGATGGAGGTGAATACCTGTTAGCAGAAATAACTATTAATCAGAAGTTTGAAAATTGTCGCATATATCAGACATTTTTGTCGCATCAAAAATAACGTTCTCAATTGCAAATAATATTACCTTTGTATTTAATTATGACTAACTATCACAACATATAATGAAAAGATATTCTTTTAAATTACTATCCATTATAACCCTATTACTATCTTGTGTCGCCACCACCGGTTGCGAACACAATGACCCTGTGCCGGGTAACGTGGAAATCATCGACAAATTTTCCGGACCATATTACAAATTCGTACTCGGACAGGAAACAGAAGGTCTTAACCTTCGAGACATCACACTTCTGATCCAAGCTGAAGACGGTTCAGAATTTGAGCGTATGGCTACACATGAACGTAAGGGTGACCGCTCAGAATTCAAACTATCCTCCGGTATCAAGGAGGGTGTGTACAGATTATTGGCAATCACCGCCACTGAAACCGATAACAACGCAGAGGAAGAGACTGTAGAATTCGGTCTTGGAAGCCGCATCGAAGTCAGCAGCGATGGAATCGAAGTGATTGACAGTTTCAACCCGGAACTCGGCTTTGCAGGTCGCGGCACCAAGGTTGATCCTTATATCGTATCAAGTCCGTCACATCTCTTTAACTTAATGATGGCAGTCAACGACCACGATTCAAACAAGGCTATTACCCCCTCCACTTATTTCAGTCAGGTAAGGAATCTCGATATGAAATCCATGTCGAGAAGCTGTGACCTTGAATACGGTTGGATTTCGATCGGAGCAGATGTCAATACACCTTTCAGAGGAGTCTATCTCGGCAATGGGCGCACTGTGTCAAATCTTATGGCGAAACGCCCGAACACTGCAGGAGTCGGTCTGTTCGGTTTTGTAATAGACGCTACGATAGATGGACTGACCATGAAAAATTGTACCCTGTCAGGACAATATGCTGTTGGCTCCGTTGCAGGTGCCGTTGTCACTTCCGGCAATAACAAAAGAGGTTCAGCTACATTCACAAATTGCAAGGTAATTGATTCCAAACTTGAATGTCCTGCCACTTCCGTTGCTGTAGGAGGTATTGTCGGCGCGGTCGATATGTATGCCCGTAGCCTTGTATCAGATTGCTCGGTTGAATCTACCACCCTCTCAGGCGGAATGAACGTTGGAGGAATGATTGGCAACGCAGGTCTCCACTCATCAGTCACTGCCACTAACGTAGAGAATAAATCAGGACGCATCTCCACCTTATATTCAGGGGCAGGAGGCATAGTAGGTACAGCCGATACTCTCCAGATTGTTGCTGCCAAAAATATGGCTGACATTACAGGATGTACCTCCAATGACACATCTTATCCCTATATCGGCACAGGCGGTATTGCCGGTGGCACAGGGTATGCATGGTTTACTGCCTGTGAAAACTCCGGCACTGTCACCGGGAAAGAGGGAGTCGGCGGCATTGTGGGTAGTGCCCGTGTGAAGGGAAGTGATACCGAATCGTTCCTCTATAACCAAGCATACCTACGCCACTGCTCAAATTCAGCCCCTGTCTCCGGCTCACGCATGGTAGGCGGACTTATCGGAGAAGCACAGGCAGGTGCAGAGGCAGTCTATAATACAGCCTCTGTCTCCGGCTCAGAGTATATCGGTGGCATTTGTGGAAACTCATCTGTAGGTATCATACAGAATGCTGTGAATACCGGTGACGTGAAAGGCACCGCCTATATTGGTGGAATATTGGGCAAGACTACATGGGGTTCACTTGCCAATAATCAAAACCTTGGCAAGATCAACGCTTCCGGAGGTATTGCAGGGGGTATCCTTGCATTAGGAGGTAACAACACTATGATACATTACTGCTCTAATTTCGGTGAAGTCGATGTAAAAGGCAATTATTCAGCCGGTGGCATTGTAGCCGAAATCGGAGACCCAAGAGAATGGACTGCTACCAATATCGTAGAATGTGTCGTGGGCAGTATGGAAATCATAATGAGTTTTGCCGGACCTGCATTGGCTATTGTAGAGGAAACCGTTGAGATTGCCCACGGGGTAGAAATAGCAATAAAGATAGTAGAGAAAGGTATTGAACTTGCTCTCCAAACTGCCGACTATTCACTGTTCGGTTACGGTCTTGCAGAGATGATCTCCCCCGAAAAGGAAGAGGAATTAGAAGCTCATATGAAAGCGCTCACCCATGACACTTATGACAAGATAGATGCGGAACTCAATCAGCTCCGTAGCGGCATCATCCCGACCCTAACCCAGTTCCCCTCGACTAATATGAGTCGTTATGTTGATAACATAACGAGTCTGACTGCTGCATGTGCCGATGAAAAGGTTAATGACCGATTTCAGGATGCCATCAACGAAGCACGTGAAGAGAGAGCCGAAAAACTCGAAAAGGTAGCTAAAGCCCATGAAATCGCCCACACTGTCATCAGCGGCGTGGCTATCGCTGCAAGCACTGTAGCTCTTATCGGAGGAACGGTAGCCACCGGCGGAGCCGCCACAGCATTCTTTGTTTTAGGCACTGCCGCAGCTTTTGTAGGAGGCGCCAACGCCCTTATAAAGACCTGCTCTGAATTCGAGAATAATGCAGTGGTAATTTCCCAATGTGTCAATGCTGCCCCTGTGTCTTCCGGTTCTATCTCATCTGTATCCTCCATTGCCGGAAGAATATGTGACGGTGTTCAGGTCAGCGACTGTCTCAACACAGCTTCCACTTCAGAGGGTCAGACCGGTATATTTGTAGGCCGTTACGGGAATCATACGGAAATTAACCATTCTATTTCGGCAGTGCCCTGCAGTATAATATCTCTGATTCCGTCAAATTTCCGAGGGTGCATCGCAGTGGCAAAAACCGATAATGATAATCTGATTCTGCCCGACGGCAACCTCACTTTCGCAGCTCCACGATATTTGGCTCTCCCTACCTATTATGAGCCGTTAGGTTTCGATTTAGGCGATGGCAAACTTTGGAGTCTGCCGGAGGATGTCCCCTTTGCTATTCCGGAAAAATCCTGTTATCTTTAATACTCTCAAACTATTTATACTCCTGAACATATGATTAAAAATAAGCTATACATACTTATGGCTGCCCTCGCATTCCTCGGAGCATGTTCTGACGAACCTGAATTTCCTCGCTTCGAAGGAAATGTAGAGGATGTTGACGGTCTACGTGTCTCCATATTCCATCTGTTAGCCGACAAAACCGAAAATTGGGAAATCGCCGATGATGTGATTTTCACACTCGTTGATCCTGCTTCCCAGACCACTTTCGATTTCAACGGGAGCGTAATCCATAACACAGAAAATGGAAAAAGAGTGTTTACATGCCGCCTTAACATAGGTGACATTGAAATACCCGACGGCACCTATTTCGTAACTGTCGCCGGAGAGAATGTGCCGGAATTGGGATTGCGAACCGTGAGATTCTATAATAACGTAGGCACAGAAGAGGAGACTAAGCCAATGAAGTATTCCGACCTCGATGGCAACGGCACAGAAGCTGACCCGTATGTAATTGCATCTTCGGGTGACTTCCTTATCCTCCTATCTTATCTGATGGAAGATCCGAATCACGGCTATGGACAATATTTCAAGCAGACACGCTCCTTCGAGCTACCCCGCCGCAGCCAGGTAATTGACGGCAAGGTATGGGCTGCTGTATCCTTTTCCGGCAATTACGACGGCGGTGGTCACCGTCTCCATAACCTCACTTATCAGGGAGCTTCCGATGGTATCAGCGATTCAGGCATCGGTCTTTTCAAAGATATTTATGCCTCTACAATATCTAATGTCACGCTATCAAGCGCACTGCTCTCCAATACCTCCTCCAATGTTGGGCTTATTGCCGGAAGTGCCTCGGGCAATTGTATTCTTGAGAATATATCCATAGAGGGTACCATTATGGCTAATGGCAGCAATCTCGGAGGACTTATCGGTTCATCAAAGGCTGACTTAACTCTGAAAAATATCACCATCAGTTCCCTCACCATTGCAGGCGACCAGTTCACCAGCCCGTGTGTAGGTGCCCTTGTGGGTTACCACGAGAAGGGTAATCTTTATATTGACGGTGTATCAACTCCCGATCACGTTTTCTCCCTTACAGGAGCAAACAATGTAGGCGGTCTTGTGGGAAAGGTATCGGCTACAGGGAAAAGCGTTACGATCAACAATGCTCTGCTTGAACATTCCGTTGACCATGAAAGCAATGGAGTCAAAATCATAAATGGTGATACAAATATAGGTGGACTTGTAGGACAGATTACCGAAATTGGTTCGCTCTCCCTCTATGGCAATCAGTTGAAAGCCCCGGTCAAAGGTAATGCGAATGTAGGCGGACTTATAGGCTATTGTAGCGAACCCACATCTACCGCAGTAGAAAGATGTCAGGTATTGTCTACAGTAAATGGAGGAGATGCCACAGGCGGTTTATTTGGGTCCTTTAGCAATGGTAAGAACGGCCAAATCTATTTTGAGGGAGACGACAACATGACTCGTCTTGTCTTGAAATCGTCAGCTGCCGCAGAAGTGACAGGGAAAGTAAGTGTCGGTGGTCTGTTTGGCTATCTCAAAGGCAATAGTGGCAAGCTTCACTTCAATAGCAAGGTTGAGATTGCCGTAAATATAAATGCTGCTGACCGTGTTGGAGGTGCTTTCGGGTATGTAGAATATATTGATATTGACAACACCGATCGCTTGAATTTCTCATCCAACACAATGAAAGTGACAGCTTCCGACAAATGTGCCGGAGGTGTAGCAGGATTTGGGCAACACGCACAATTCTACGGTTCTCTGTCTCTTGACCCTGTAAATGAAATACCTAAACAATCAGCTATCCCCACCACATTCAACTGTGTTGTGACGGGTCCGACAGAAGCCGGCGGCATTGTAGGGGTACTTTATAATGGCACTGTCAAGGGTCTTGCCACAGCTGCCTCAATCACGGCTCAGTCAACTGTGGCAGCCGGTATTGTGGCTAAAGGCACAGGCACCATCACTGAATGTGCCTTCGTAGGTAAAGCCACATGTCCCATCAGGGTAGCCGGCATACTTGGCTACACATATGAGAGTTCCATAAAAATTACAAAATGCATCAACTATTCCTCTCTCTCAAATGCAAACTTCTTAGGGGGCATAATGGCTCATTACGAAAACAATATGGATAAAGAGGATGAGGCAGCTGCTAAAATGACAGTCTTAATCAGTGAGTGTTATAATCAGGGAACTCTTATGAATGGTCATGATGTGGGAGGTATAGTGGCGTGTGTGGAACATCCTTCCTATGGCGACCTATATGGCTATAAGAAGGAACTCGTAAGAGTGGAGAGTTGTGGCAATGTAGGTCATATCGTAGCAACAGACAATTCCGGTCAGCATAGCGTCGGAGGGGTTGCAGGTAGTATGCACTGCCACAATATGGGTGTGCGCCATTGTGCCAATACTGCGCTTATCCAAGCCACAGGTTCTCAGAAAGCCGTGGGTGGAGTGGTAGGACATTCCGGAGCCATCCACGGTGGAGTCATTTATGTGGAGGAATGTATGAATGATGGTGAGGTAAGATGCGATGTATCGTCTACAAGGCTTGGCGGAGTTGTTGGTCATCAGGAGACCTACTGGATGGAGTATACCTCACAAGTCAAGAATTGTCTTAACTGGGGACACATCTACTCAGACCAGAAAGATGACACCGGAGGCATATTAGGCTATGCGGCAGAACACTCATATACTTTGAAAAATTACAATAAAGGTACTATCAGACATGGCAATGCCATAATCGGCACCCATAATTTTGGCACTAAAATCTACCATGCCGACAACTACTATTACCTAAATTCCGGTAAAAGCTGGCCGGACGCTATAATGGTAGACGCAGGAGGATTGGTAAGCGCGGAGCCCTACCACAATCTTGATTTCGAAAACGTATGGATTTTAGTAAAGGATAAAGGACCTATGCTGCGTAACTGCCCGTTCCAGCCCAAGAGGTAGGACAATCTCAAAAATATTACAACTTAAAGCAAGAGTCTGTCAATAATAGAAAGACGCAATAACAGAAAAAGGGGGAAGGTTTTTAAGCCTTCCCCCTTCGCGTAAGGTGGAGGGTTGGGGATGGTCAATGAAAGCAAGATCTACAACGAAACCGAAAACCCGGGTCTCCGGACGAAAACAAAAACAGCCTCCGAACAGTCAAGTCATCATAGGCATCGAAGAGAGATAAATCCTGTGGAGACCCGGTCAAATATTATTGCTTGACCCTTGCTTAAAGCCGGAAATATGACTTAGCCACAAGGATCAAACAGAGTCCAAATTGTATGCCATTTCGGCATTTCTGCTAATAAATGACAATCCTCGCCCCTCCTAAGGAGTCCAGTCCCCTGAACGGGTGACCTTCCTCCGACCTTACGCTATTTTTTACTCGGATCCCGGCTCTAACACTGTTTTTGTCTGATGTCAAGCCATAGGGTTCAAGGTATTACCCTATTTTGCTATGGGCTACTTCTTACCTAATCCCGACACAATGTCGTAAATTTCCTGAAGCGATTCCGGTATCAGTATCTTCAAAGAGGCTATCTCCTTTACCTTACGTTGAATATATTCTGAATGACGGGCCTCGATGAGTTTACGGTTATTTGTCCATTCTGACATTGCTTTCGTATATTCTGTCTTGGCAGCAATAGCAGATTCCTCAATAGCCCTCTTACACTCCGATTTCATAGCATTAACCTGTGCCTGAGCCTCACGGTACTGCTTCTGCAATCGGAAATATACGTCTTCTACTACCTCAGTGCTTACAGTGGGAGTATAAGAATAGATCAGCGTGTCGCGTCCGCTACCCTCTACATCATGTGGTTTCTGAGCCTTCGACTGCAATTCCTTACGGGCATCGGCAAAACTGCCACCCGGATGTATAGCCTTACCCAAAACAGCAGCCAAGGTCTCCTTTGAATAGTAACGACAACGCTCGGCTACAGTTTTTGAAGCCCAATATTCATCTTCAGTAAGACTCGATGCCAACTTTGGCTGTTCGGGCAACTCTACACCCTCCTGTTTGGCATAGGCAACAAGGGTAAGACGGGAATTTTCCTCCAAAAGACGCTCATGTGCCTTGATAGCTTCTCGCAACCACGCAATGAGCGACTTTGCATCAGCTATACGGTGAAGTTGACCTATCACATCTTCCACATCACTGTCGGTAGCCCCTTGATTCAATACATTCGGATTAGCACCACCAATAAGAGTAACAGTGGTAGAATAAAGAGTCAACTCTCCAAGAGAGGTTTCCAAATCCTGAATCATCTCCTTAGCCAAGTTGGCTATATGGTTAGCCGAAGTGGAAGTCAAACCGTTACCATCGGCTGAGAAAAAAATCATATCCTTTTTCATACCTCAAATTTACAAAATCTCCTGCAAAAATCATACCAAAAAGAATAAATTTTATCCTCCCACATATTTTTCATCCCAATTTGACCATTTTTCCACCCTAAATCCCACATAATTTCCTATTTCAATTATATTATATAAAACCTTCTACATCTACCAATACTATGCATTACTTGGAGATTCGAACAAATATAAAACATAATTTCGATATTTGCAAACCGCCCAATGACATCCACCCAGTAGCCATACCATATTTTGAGAAGGTATTTTTTTACATTTTCCAAAAGCCACCTTATAATTTAAACGTATTAAGAGAGATCTAAAGTAAGATTTAAGTTTTTTGATTAATGTATAAGCTCAGTGAAATTTGAAACCTGAAGTAATGCAGATTAAAATACCTTATTTTACCTTTGTTTTATAAGTTATTATTATTATTTTTGCACTTGTAATCGTATAAGTAGATTTCTTTAACCTTAGGATAATTTCTTTAATTTTAAAGTATGGAAAAAGCAACCGGAGTGGAAAGTGTGCTTATCAAAAGCCTTTTCTCTAACCGTAATATACACTTAAATTTCTCCGGAGAGGTGATAATACTCGTCGGAGAAAACGGACTTGGGAAAACAACCATCCTCAATATTCTGAATGAAATATTTGAGGGCACTCCGGAAAACATCGTTGACTTTCCATTAGCTGCCATTGAAGTTAAACTGCTCCATTTTGACAATCCCTTAACCTTTACCAAAGAGTCTATGAAGGAGTTTATTGAGATGCGGAATCATCTACTTGAGGATTTTGAGGAGGAGGGACTGAATCGGCTGATTGAATGTTTCTCCGAGACCGATGCAGCGTTATCTCAAGATACGTCTATTATTGAAGAAACTCTGAGAAATATATTAAATAATAATCCTTCAATTGAGAATGCCCTGATGGCTGTCAACGTCTCACCGGTTAAATTGATAGGTAAATGGATTTTTGATTTTCCTTCCGTTTTCATTTTCAAAAATGAAATCAAACGTCTACGTTATAATGTGGTCTTCCTGCCTACCTATCGAAGAATTGAGGCAGACATCAACAAAGCCATTGCTAATACCTCTCCCTTATACATACGTACAGGGAAAAGGGGATCAGATGATATACGCATCCCATCTTCCGTCATACGTAATCACTTCTTTTCCAAGGAATCCCCTATTAAATTCGGAATGAAGGATATTTCTGACCATATAGACCGACTACTGAATGACATAGCTACCGAGTCTATTAAAGGTTATGGCGAGGTATCGGGTAAGATGATTGCACGCCTGTTAGATCCGAAGCCCGATTCTCTTAACACAGAAAAAATCAATCCCGAACAGGTCAAAATAATTCTTGAACGGTTGGGATCGAACATTCCTGAAGAGGAACGTCAGCGTCTTGAAGAGGCAATTGAAACCGGAAATATTAATGAGAACGAAAATTTAGCCTACTATCTTGTGGCATTATCGGATGTTTACCGTCGTACAGAAAATTATGATATAGAGCTTAAATCCTTTAAAGATGAAGTAAATAAATTCCTATATGATAAAGAATTCAGATACGACGAAAACCATATCAAATTGGGACTATATTTTAATAGAGGAGAAAATAAGAATCAGCCAATCTCTATGGAAAACCTTAGTTCCGGAGAGAAACAGCTAATCGCCATTTTAGCGATGGCTTATCTGTCCTATAAGAAGAATTTGGTGTTTATCATTGATGAGCCGGAACTGTCTTTGTCATTGATATGGCAAAAGA